>JAQBNZ010000146.1 GCA_028288285.1 Mucilaginibacter sp. | reverse complement strand
AAATGATTAAAATGCTGTGGATGATAGCTTTATTTATTTTGGTTATTGCCTGCGTAAACTTTATAAACCTGGCCACTGCACAGGCTGTTAACCGTGCAAAAGAAGTAGGTGTACGTAAGGTACTGGGCGGTAATCGGCAGCAGCTGCAAATGCAGTTTTTAGCAGAAACATTAGTAATTGTTTTACTGGCATTAGTGCTATCAGCAGGGATAAGTGTTTTAGCAGTACCAATGGTAGGCAAAATAATGGATCTGCCTTTATCGGCTGGTATGTTGTTACAATTTAAAGTAGCGGCTTTTGTAATAGCGCTAACAGCCGGGGTAACACTTATAGCGGGTTTTTATCCATCAATAGTACTTTCGGGCTTTAACCCAATTAATGCATTAAAAAGTAAAATAGCATTTAAAGCATCAAGAGGTATTTCTTTAAGGCATGCGTTGGTAGTATTTCAGTTTGTTATTGCCCAGGGATTAATCATTTGTACCATTATTATTGTAAAGCAAATGAATTATTTCACGCATGAGAGTATGGGTTTTGCAAAAGATGCTATTGTAAATGTGCCTTTCCCGTCTGATAGTGTAAGCATTAGTAAACTTGATTATCTGAGAAAGAGGCTCACTGATATAAATGGGGTGGAACAGGTGAGCCTAAGCTCGAACGTGCCGGCAGGGGAGGATGCAAGCTGGACTATGTTTGCCTATGAAAACGCCGCTAAACCTGTAGACTTTTATTCGATAATTAAACTTGCAGACGACCAGTATTTACCAACTTATAAATTACAACTTGCAGCTGGTCGTAACGTTTCAGCATCTGATACCATAAGGGAATTTTTAGTTAATGAGGCCCTGATTCAAAAACTTGGTATAGTAAACCCTAAAGACGCCCTTAATAAACAGATAACTTTAGACAAGTTTGCAAAGGGGCGAATAGTGGGGGTATTAAAGAACTACCATAACAGGTCATTTAAAGACGATTATGCGCCATTGATTATAAGTACCTTAAAAAAGCAGTATGAGATAAGCAATATCAAGTTAACTTCTGCCAATATCTCCACATCCTTAAAAAGTATAGAGAAACTATGGAACGAGGTTTATCCGGATTATGCATTTGAATACCAGTTTATGGATGAGCATATAGCAGGTTTTTATAAACAGGAAAACCAGTTGGCAGGTATTTATGAGTGCTTTGCAGCTGTTGCTATATTGTTAAGCTGCCTTGGTTTGTATGGCCTGGCCTCATTTATGGCAGTACAGCGGATAAAAGAAGTAGGTATACGCAAAGTGCTTGGCTCTTCGGTATCTGGTATAGTTTATCTGTTCTCTAAAGAGTTTGTTGTCATGATAGTAATTGGGTTTGCCATTGCAACGCCAATTACCTGGTATTTGATGAGCAAATGGCTGCAGGATTACACTTATCGTATCGGTATCCATTGGGGAATATTTGCGTTAGCGGGTACAATAGCAATTTGTATCGCTTTGGCAACTGTAAGCTTCCAACTGGTTAAAGCCGCACTCGTAAACCCTGTAAAAAGTTTGCGGAGTGAATAGTTTAGAAAATTATATTCTTGTATATCAGCTATTTAAGTAAATATCTATAATTTAATAGTACTATGTATTGCATAATACCATGTAATGTTTATTTTTGTTGAATAAATCAATTAAACATGAAAAAGTTCATCAGTAAAAACATACAAACAATTGCATTAGTGTTATTAATGTTAATGAGTTTTATATCATGCCGTAGGGGTAACAGAACCACAATAGAAACAAATGATGGTTCCTCATCTCAAAAAATAGAATACGCGGGCAGAATAGTGTTTAGTCAGGATCAAACCCGGATTGAAAGCATTGCAAAAGGCGGTTACGTTAAATTTACTCGCGATGGCAGAAGTGTACAAGCAGAACGCGGACGGGATGGAAAGGTAGCCTATGAGTTTAATGGTGATAGCAAAGTGAACGTATTAGATGACGATCAAAAACAGTTCATGAGCTTTGCTATTAAAACCATTATTAAAGAGCGCGCTAAGTTAAGAGGCAATAAAAATTATTAAGCTTACAGGGTAAAGCATTGCTTACCCTGTAGTAAGTGTAAGCATTAGGCTTGATTGCAGCTTCTATAATTCCTCTAACATTTCCAATGTCATCTTATCCAGTCCGCTAACTACTATATTAGCCTCTTTGAGCAACTCAGGCGATCCAATACCTACTGCTTTCATTCCGCCATTTATAGCGGCTTCTACACCAGCTATAGCATCTTCAAATACTACGCAGGCAGAAGGGGCAACATGTAAAGCTTCTGCGCCTTTTAAAAATACTTCAGGATCAGGTTTGGGATTAGTAACACTGTTGCCATCTATCACGGCATCAAAAAATGATAATAATTCCAGTTTGGCTAGTATGGTAGGTGTGTTCTTACTTGCCGAACCTATTGCGGTTTTAATACCGGCATCTCTGCAGCTTTGTACAAATTCACGGGCACCGGGCAATATCTCTGCAGGTGTCATTTTGCTAATCATTTCGGTATACCACTCGTTTTTGCGGGTGGCAAGCTCCAGCTTATCAGCTTCAGTTTTGTCAGTAACGTTTCCCCAGCCTAATATCAGGTTGAGCGATGCTATACGGCTAACACCTTTCAATTGCTCGTTCTGATGTTCTGTAAAATCAAACCCTATATCATTAGCCAGGCGTTTCCAGGCTTTATAATGATACACTGCGGTATCAACAATTACTCCATCCAGATCAAATATGCAGGCTTGTATGTTCTTCATAAGCGGTAAAGTTAAAAGTTGACCGGTTAATAATCTTTTATAAAAAACTTATTGATATTATTTGGATTGATTATAAATAGCGTTACATTTGTAAGTATATATGGTTACAACCCTAATAGATACTCAACAAAACACCTGGTCAGATGTATTCAGCACTAAATATGGTGCTATATATCAAAGCGATGCTGAACGTTGCTGGTATGTTGATTTTGCAGGTAAAGTTGCCAAATTTGATTACCGCTGTTTACTAAAATTAAAAAAAGCGGTTTATAATGTTGATATTGAAGCCAAACTGCTCCAATCAACTAAAGACCCTGATATTGAGATCCTGTTTATCTGCGCCTGCGATCATTGCTACATTCTTTCTCTTTTACAGATCATTGCCCTTAAAGATTTATTAGAAGGCACATTTGTAATGCTTCAGCTAAACCATATTTTACAAGACCGCTTGTATCGTATTGCTATTTAGTGATTAGACTGAATTTATATTGTCTTTTTTATCTCTCCCTGTTCATTTATAGCGTTATATTAATAATTGTTAAGTCGGCACGTTTGTTGCCTATTTATAAATAGTTTTAAACCTATACAATATGAAAGATCTTATTCGTATAAGAAGCCTTATCTCTGCCGAAGTGGAGGCGCTTTTAAATCAACAAGTTAGAAAAGAAGCATTTTCATCTGCTGTATACTTATCTATGGCATCATGGTGTAACCATAACGGTTATGACTATTCATCTGAGTATTTTTTTAAACAGGCGGATGAGGAAAGACAACACCAGTTAAAATTTTTCAAATATATATTGGATATGGGTGGTAATGCCATATCACCAGAAATTACTGGCATAAAGCAAGAGTATAACTCTTTCCGCGAAGTATTTGAAGATGCACTTGACCAGGAGATAAATGTTACTCAATCTATCCAAAATATTTACGCCCGCTGTTTAAAAGAACAGGACTTTGTAACCAATGAGTTTTTGAACTGGTTCTTGAAAGAGCAGCGTGAAGAAGAATACAAGGCCCGTCGCGCATTGGAATTGTTTGATGTGATTGGTGAAGAAGGTACCGGTAGATGGCAAATTGACAGGCACATTGGCGATATTAAATACGACAGCGGAGCTTAATATTAACTATTTAAAAGCTTTAGCACTTCTTTCTCCGTATATTCTTTTAACCAGATATTGCCCGGAGATATGGTACAAACCGGTGCATAATCGCACCGGTCTGTACATTCTATACGAAGCACCTCAATATTTTGCGGACTATACTTAACAAACTTTTTGGCGGCTTTATACATATCCTTTCCACCTCTTTTGCCGCATTTGCTTCCTGTACACACAAACAGCACTTTATCCGGTACAGTAAATTTACTCATCCCCAAAAAATATTTACCCACTTATAATTGAACTTAAAAATATCAGGCTTATTTTTGATGCAGGTAGTTATTACACCACCATGAACAATTAAATCCGGGTAATCATGAAATCAATTGAAATTATATCTATACCTGTTACAAACCAACAGGTTGCAAAAGAGTTTTACCTGAAAATAGGTTTTAACCTAATTGTTGAAGCACCTTTTCAGGGTGGCAGTAATTGGATCCAAATGGGCCTGCCAGATGCCCAAACATCTATAACGCTGGTAAACTGGTTTCAGGAAATGCCTGCCGGTAGCGTGCGTGGTCTGGTTATAAACTGTGACGACCTTGATAAAGAAATTGAAGAGCTAACCGCCAAAGGCGTTATTGTAGGCCCTGCAGATAATACTCCATGGGGCCGCTTTGCGTCCGTAAAAGACCCGGATGGTAATACGCTAAGCCTGCATGGGAAATAGAGGAAACTAACCATAAAGAGCACTAAGATTCTGACAAAGACCACAAGATTTCTTTCTGTGTGTTCTTCATATTCTCAGGGCAAGCGCATTAAAATTTTTTAAGCGTGTTTTTTCTTTTTTTGATGTGCCGTCAGGTACATTTTGTTGGTAGTAGAATGTTTGTTTAAAATTCACCAAGCGTTCCTATAGGAACGCTTGGTGCTTCTTTTGACCGTTTCTACCCACCAAAAGTCCGGTTCTGTCAAATAGCAATGTCTTGTGTTTTATTTTAATGCGTTTGCTCTGTTCGTATTCTTCACTTTGTGCTCTTTGTGGTTAATTTAAAATGTAGCTTTGCACAAGCTTATGCCTTATTAATCTATGCTCAAAAAGTCTTTTCTCGTTATTCTTTCTATCCTTATTCTTACCACCGCCTGTAACAATCAGGAAACCCTGTACAAAGTAGTAAAGATAAAAGATGGCGATACGGTTGAGCTGTTATCGCCAGATCATCAGAACATTACCGTACGCCTTGCCGAGATTGATTGCCCCGAAAAAAGTCAGGCATTTGGGCAGGCGGCTAAGCAGTTTACCTCCAACTTGTGCTTTGGTAAAATGGTAAAGCTAATAGGTAATCAGCATGACCGCTATGGCCGTACAGTTACACAAATTGAGCTGGAGAATGGTATCAATGTAAATTATGAGATTGTAAAGAACGGCTATGCATGGCAGTATTTAGCCTATTCGCACAATTTGGAACTGGCTGGCCTGGAGCAACACGCCCGCGAGAACAAACTGGGCCTATGGCAGGATGCTAACCCAACGCCTCCGTGGAATTTTAGAAAAGGAGAGAAGTCGCAGCGGGTGCAAAAGAAAGCTCCGAAAAAATCAAAACGCCATTATAAAAAACGCAGACCAAAATATCAGGATACGGTAGCCTTTTAAGCGGTACGTATACCATAGCTTTTAAAAAATGTGCAAATTTTTTATTATAAAACAATTTGCATTTACTTATCTTGTCTAACCTTACCCATCTCTAATGAAAATATTCAAGGCGTTTATTTCTGTTACTATAACTGTGGCGCTTATATGGGCAATGCAAACAAAGTTTGGCGACATACCACCTGTTGGAGCCTTTCTTAATCCGGCAACGGGTTTCTGGCAAAACGCCGAAAGCAAGAATACTCAACCATCAAAAAGCTTAAAATTGAAAGGTTTGCTGGGCAAGGTAACTATCCAATATGATGAAAACCGCATTCCCCATATCTTTGCCGAAAACGATCACGATTTATATTATGCACAAGGCTATGTAACTGCTCAGGAGCGCCTTTGGCAAATGGATATCCAAACCCGTAGCGCAGCTGGTCGCCTGTCTGAAGTGGTTGGCGCTAAAGCTTTAGGGGTTGATCGTTATCATCGCCATATGGGTATGGTTTACGGTGCAGAGAACACGCTTCGCGGTTTAATGAAAGACCCTGCTATGAACGTAGTTATTAATGCGTACACAGAAGGTGTAAATGCTTACATTAATCAACTTTCGCCTTGTAACTACCCAATAGAATTTAAACTGCTTAACTATGCTCCAGAGGAGTGGAAGCCCATCAATTCGGCGTTTTTGTTAAAGCTGATGTCAGAAACTTTATCAGGTGGTTCAAACGAACTGGCTATGACCAACGTACTAAACAAGTTTGGCGCTAAAGTGACTAATGATCTGTTTCCTGATTATCCCATGCATGAAGATCCTATAATTCCGGTAGGTACAAAATGGAATTTTAAACCATTACCTATACCACAACCGCCCACGAGCTTTAAAGCGCAGCTGATAGCGGGTATGAAAACAAAGGACAGAGTAGAAGGCATCGGTAGTAATAACTGGGCCATTAGTGGGTCAAAAACAGCCACAGGCTTCCCAATATTAGCTAATGACCCGCATCTTGATCTTACCTATCCGTCCATTTGGTATCAGGTACAACTATCGGCACCAGGTGTTAATGTTTATGGGGTAAGCCTGCCCGGTGCGCCTTGCGTTATTATTGGCTATAACCAAAAAATTAGCTGGGGTGTAACCAATGTTGATGCCGATATACTGGACTGGTATCAGGTAAAATTTAAGGACAGCAGCAAGAACGAGTACTGGTACAACAACAAATGGAATAAAGTAACCAAACGTGTAGAAGTGATCAAAGTACGCGGACAGAAAGATATAATTGATACCGTTTTATATACTATTCATGGCCCGGTGGTTTATGATAATGCGGGGATAGCTAAAGGAGGCAGGGAAAATGTTCCGGTTGGTAATGCCCTGCGCTGGGTAGCACATGATGAATCTGACGAGTTCAGGACTTTTTACCTGTTGAATCGTGGTAAAAACTATGCCGATTATCGCGAAGCCTTGAAATACTTTTCGGCCCCTGCACAAAATTTTGTTTTTGCATCCGCAGATAATGATATAGCCATTACGCCAAACGGAAAGTTACCTTTAAAATATAAAGATCAGGGCAAATTTATTTTGGATGGCAGCGACCCGGCTAACGACTGGCATGGCTTTATCCCTTTTGAGCAAAACCCAACGGTTAAAAATCCGGCGCGTGGTTTTGTAAGCTCGGCCAATCAATCATCAACAGACCCAACTTACCCATATTATATTAGCTGGCAGTTTGCGCCTTATGAGCGCGGCAAACGCATAAACGACCGCTTGGGTGCCATGCAAAAGGCCACTATTGACAGTATGCGTTTTTTACAAACCGATAGCTACAGCATCCGTGCGCAGGATATGTTACCGGCCATGCTAAAAAATCTGGATGCCAGCAAGCTGGATGATACGCAATTAGCAGCCTTAAAAGAATTAAAAAAGTGGAACAAGGATTATAGCACTAATTCTATTGGTGCCAGTATTTTCAATACGTGGAGCAATCGCTTTTACAGGCTGGTTTGGAATGATAATTTTGTTGACGAGAAAGCCTTGTTAAACTTTCCGAGTTGGGACAAGACAGAAGAATTACTGATAAAAGAACCAAATTCCGTTTGGTTTGATGATAAACGTACACCGGTAAAAGAAACTGCCACAGATATTTTGAATCGGTCGTTCATAGTAGCACTTGATGAACTAACCCGCAATCACGGCAAGCTTGGAGCAGGCTGGGCCTGGGGCAAGGTAAAGCCGTTTGAGGTTAGGCACTTAGCCAGCCTGGAGGGTTTTGGCTCGGGTAATTTTGAAAGTGGGGGTACAGGCTCAACCATTAACGCGCTTGCAGACGGGCATGGTCCTTCATGGCGCATGGTGGTGCAAATGGGGCCGCAAACCAAGGGTTATGGCATTTTACCCGGCGGGCAATCAGGTAACCCAGGCAGCTTTTTTTATGATGATATGCTGCAAACCTGGAAGGATGGTAAGCTAAAAGAATTACTGTTCCTGAACTCGGCAACCGAAAAATCACCACGTATAAAAACAACATTAACATTAAGTAAATAGCCGTATGTTATTTCCCCTTATTTTATTTTTAGCATTTGTTAGTGGTTATTTTTTACCATGGTGGGCAGCCTGCGTCCTGGCTTTTGTTGCAGCATTATATTTTGGCACAACATCCGGCCAAACCTTTTGGTCAGGCTTTGCAGGGTTAGCACTGGCGTGGATAGCATTGGCGCTGTTAAAAAGTTTCCCCAATAATCATATACTGGCCACACGGGTGGCGCACCTTTTCCATTTACCAAACTGGTTATTACTGTTGGCTGTAACCGCTTTAGTTGGCGGCTTGACAGGAGGGATGTCGGCGTTATCTGGTATGTTGGTGAAGCGGGTTTTTGAGAAGCTATAAATCTTTAACATGAATAAATGCATCGAATTTTGGAACTGGTTTGCGAAAAACAATGAAGCATATACACAATTGGATATAATTGATATTGAGAATCGTAATAAATTACTTAACGATTTTGAGAATCAACTACACCTATATTGCGATAGTTTATTCTTTGAAATTGGGGGACATCCTGGTAAGGAAAATGAACTAATTATAACTGCAGAAGGAAATGTCGACTATTTTACCTATGTAGAAAAGCTAATTAGTTGTGCACCTAAAATTAAAAATTGGCTTTTTATTGCATTTAAACCTGCAATTCCTGGGAATTTTATAACCAATTGGGAGGATATAGAAATTAATGCTAAGGACGTTTTTTTTGATCCGTTAAAAATTACTGATTCCAATGACATTGGGATAGCGGTATATATAAAGCAATTTGACGTTAACCAAGAGAATAAATATTACAATGCTTTATTCAAAATGTTAGATACAATACTTGGCGAACAATCATTTGCTGTAGACATAAAGAAAGTTAAAATATTGGAAAAAACTCCTGCTATTAAAGATGAGGATTTGATACATATATCGAAATTACCTAACTATATAGTGTGGCATAATAAAAAGTATTTTAATAAATAGAAGCTTCTTTCTTATTTGAGTGGCCCTTTACTGGTCTAAGTCTAGCGTAGCATAACTTAGACCAGTAAAGGCTTAAATTAAAACGCCCCGAACAGTACTGCTCGGGGCATTTTAATTTACGAGACTTACAAACTACTCAGCGTAGCCTTTAGTTCAGTAACCGCTGGCGATGTACTTTTAGATGTTTCAAAGATTTGGCTCGATGCTAAATTTGAGCCGTAAAATGCTGCATTGGCACTTTTATTTATTGACAGGTTTGAACCATGTATACTGATGCCGGCAAACAAACCTTTGCTGCGCGAGTAAGAATAAACCTCAGCCTCTAATTTATAATCAGTACTGGCTGTTGAGCTGCGGCCAACTGGTCCGGCTGCTGCAGAGATATCACCGCCAATAGTAAAATCGCCATTTTTAACTTTGGTAAGCACCCCTTTATGGCGGAACACCAAAATCATATCAACAGATTGTACACCAATTTGCAAACCAAAACTGCCCCCGGTTAAGGTTATAAACACAGGGTCGCTCCATTTGCCGTTAGCTAATTTAACCATTGCAATGCCTTGTCCGCGTTTGCCGCCAACAACAAAACCCGCGTTTATCAGTTTTGGGATAATTACAATGCCCTGGTATTCTTCCAGTAACTGGTGCGGAATACTTTCAGACATCTTAGTAAATTCCTTCAATATAGCGGTGGAGTCCTTTATTTTTTCGATGCCTTTATCATCTTGTGTTTTGGCAGATGCCAGGAGAAAGAACGCGCTTATTAAAAGCGGGAATTTCCAAAATTTTAATGCTTTCATGAGATAAGTATTGTTTGTGTAGTTTATATAAATGTATAATCAGTTAACCACAATTTGAGGTTTTTGTTGCAAATAAAATGGGTATCTGCGCATCTTTACAACACAAATTTTTAAGCTCTTTCAACTTTGCATATATAACAACACGCCTGGGCATTACGGGCATGTAAGTATTCAACCTCCGGGTGCTGATTAAATATCTCAACTATCAATTCATCAACATCGTTATCGCCTACGAATTTAGATAGAACCATCATCTGATGCTGATTATAACCAATAAGCGATAGCGGAAAGCTTTGTTTATTAGCCTTTATATCCGGTGGAAAGCGATGTACATCACTGTACTCGTCCACATCTTTGCTGTTTATAAAGATTGGTCCGGGTTGGTTGTATGCATTTTCAATTTCAAAAGGAGAGTGTTTAAATAGCAATCGTTTATCTACACCTTTTACAAAAGGTTTTAACGACACCCGGCATGGCCCTAATCCGATAGCAAGTTGTTCAACAACCGGGTTTTCAAAGTCATCTACCATTTCAGTCTTGATTTTTTGTGCGAACGCTTTCGAAAGCGGAACAATTTTAAATTTATTCATGGTTTATTTTTTTTATCAAATCTCGGCACATTCACCATCCGTTAAAACCCGAAACTTGCTGCATATTCGCACATCTTACATATTCACCTTATCTTTGCAGCAGCATGATAAAGCCGGATAAGGAACAGATATTCGCCATAAATAGTAAAGCGGCTTTTGAAGAAACCGCTTTGCAGGTATTTAGGTACCAGGCTGCTAATTGCACGGTTTACAAAGAGTTTATTACAGGCATACGCGTTAATGCTGCTGACGTAAAACATGTTGAGCAGATTCCATTCTTACCTGTGGAGCTGTTTAAATCGCACCGGATAACTACCAGTGATACACCAGCCGAGGTAATCTTTACCAGTTCGGGCACTACAGGCATGATTACCAGCAGTCACCATGTAACAGACGTTAGCTGGTATGTGCAAAGCTTCCGCAAAGCATTTGAATTGTTTTATGGCAATATAAAAGATTATACAGTGCTGGCCCTGCTGCCATCTTACCTGGAACGCGAGGGCTCGTCCCTTATTTATATGGCGCAGGATATGATCACACAATCAGCCAATCCGGCAAGTGGTTTCTTTCTGTACAACCACCAGGAACTTTACAATACATTAATGCAACAAAAGGCAGCCGGCAAACCAACCTTGTTAATAGGGGTAACCTTTGCCTTGCTTGATTTTATAGATAACTATACCATTAACTTTCCCGAACTTATTGTAATGGAAACGGGCGGTATGAAAGGCCGCCGTAAAGAGATGATTCGTGAGGAACTGCACCAGGCACTATGTACCGGCTTTGGTGTTGATGCCATACACTCCGAGTATGGTATGACGGAGCTTTTATCGCAGGCTTATTCAAAAGGAGAAGGTGTGTTTAATTGCCCGCCCTGGATGAAGATTATTACACGGGATACTAACGATCCGTTTACATTGATGGGCGAGGGTAAAACCGGCGGCGTTAACATTATAGACCTGGCTAATATTAACTCATGCGCCTTTATTGCCACGCAAGATTTGGGAAGAGTATATGCAGATGGTTCTTTTGAAGTGATAGGCCGCTTTGATAATTCTGATATACGTGGCTGTAATTTACTCATTGCGTAAAATAGATAGGCAACTGGCATAATATTCTTATTTTTGCGCTAATCAGAATTCTTAATATCATGATAGATAAATTTTTGCGCGACGAGCAAGACCCAAAAGCGGTTGAGAAAATATATACCCGATTAGTTGATTTGCTAACCACCGGCGAAGAAATTTTATACATAGCTGTACAAAAAAAGCCTATTGTAAATCTTTTTCCTGATTGCATAGCGCTAACCAATAAACGCATATTGTTCTTTTCGCCTGCAAACCTTGGCCTATCTATAAAGTTTGTTGATTTTGTTTGGAAAGATATTGTTGATGTATTTACTAAAGAAGAAATTATAGGTGCCGTTTTCAGTGCCAAAACTACAAACGGTGCCGAAATGGGTGTTGATTACCTGCCTAAAGTACAGGCACGTAAATTATACCAATATGCCCAGGAGCGTAAAGAGGCCGAGCGTGAGGCCCGCCGACTGCGTGAACTGGAAGAAAAACGTGCAGAATCAGGCTCATTGCAAATTGACCATGCTGCACCGATAGCATTTCAACCTTCGGCACCGATAGTACCGCAATCTGCGCCAACACCTACTGCCCCTGTTGAAGAGCCTAAAAAAGACGAGTTAACCGAAAAGTTAAAAAGGCTAAAAACCTTGTTCGAGAATGGGCTGATATCTCAGGAAGAATACAATCAGAAAAAACTGGAGCTGCTAAGCGACTTTTAACCGCATACAAAACCCATCCAAAGTAGGAAAACCTACAGTAATCTGTCGTCAAAGTTAAAGGGGTGTATGCTACGAATTTTAGCTTTTGTGATATCCGGATGAAAAGGATTAAGCAGGTAGTTAAATTCCTCAGGCACAACTGATGATGGAATTTTCATCATTAATTGTTTTGTTTCTTTCAGGAACTGGTTGCCAATTTGCTTTAATTCGGGAGGTGGGGAAATGGCAGCCCAATTATCGGGCAGAGTTTTAACATCTAAATTAAAAAGGTTTTTATCGGGTACATCAATCTCTGCAAGGCAAAAATTATCAGGAAATAAAAGAGGGGACAGATGAACCAATGCTTCTAATACAGCTAATGCGCGTGACGATGCCAGGTACACCATTGAGTGGCCCTCGCTGTTCCACCGGCCGCCATATAAGCGCGCACCAGTGCCGGTTAGGTCGTTAACATAATTGCATTTGGCAATACGGTAAAGTATCATCAGGCAAAAACGCCGTGCTCAATACGGCCAAGTTCTTTAAAAACCATATCAAAACCTGCAGATGTATCAAGGATAGTAACAGGTGCCTCGCCCTTAAATACATGGCCCGGGGTTTTTACCCATGTTTTAAATTTATCCATAGAGCCAAAAACTTCCTCACCCCGAGTATACAGGCGGGCAAGCTCAACGGCTTTCTCGGCGTACTCAGTTTTAATAATAGCATCATCCTCATAGCGTTGTAAGGTGCGCTCAGAGATATGTAAGATGTTGGCTAACTCCTGGATATTTAAAGATATTTTTTTGGCTAATGCCAGTAAGGCCTTTTTTGGGAAGCCCTGTCGAGCAAGGGTAATAACATCAAAATCAGAAGAAGAGTTTGATGATTTTGCCCCGCCTAACAAATTATAAAACGAGGTTGATGAACTCTGTGTAAAGTACATCGCCATAGGTTCATTAACCTCGTTTTTAGTATTATGCTTTGTTTTATACGACATATATACAAATATATGCACCAAATGTCGTAATTGCAAATTATTCAGCAATAATTAAAAAGTAATTTTTCTTACCTTTTTGTGCTACTAAGTATTTGTTATTTATGAGCTTATCGCTTTGATAAATGTCTTCGGCCGTGTTAATTTTTACTTTATTTATAGCTACGCCACCGCCTTGTATCATTTTTTTAGCTTCGCCTTTTGAAGCGAATATTGCTGTTTTTCCTGCAAGAAGATCAGCTGCGTTTATTCCGGTTTCCAGTTCTTTTGCGTCAATAGTATAATTTGGTACACCACTAAACAAGGCTATTACTTCATCATCATTCAGTTCATTTAAAAACTCAATGCCAGTATTACCAAATAAAAACTCGGTAGATTTGATGGCCTTTTCATATTCTGCTTCGCCGTGTACACGTATGGTTATATCTTTTGCCAATGCTTTTTGTAGCACACGGGTATGCGGCGCTGCATCTTGCTCAACCTCTAAAGCTTCAATAACATCACGTTCAAACAAGGTAAAAATACGGATGTATGCTTTGGCATCAACATCACTGGTATTTAGCCAAAACTGGTAAAACTGGTAAGGCGATGTACGTTTAGCATCCAACCAAACAGCTCCGCTTTCGGTTTTACCAAATTTGGTACCATCAGCCTTTTTTATAAGTTGAGTTGTTAAAGCATAAGCCTCACCAGCATCTTTACGACGAATTAGCTCCGTACCGGTAACAATGTTGCCCCACTGGTCTGATCCGCCCATTTGCAGTACACAGTTCTTATGTTTCCACAAATAGTAAAAGTCATAACCCTGTACCAATTGATAAGTAAACTCGGTGAACGACATGCCGGTATCACCCTCCAGTCGTTTCTTAACCGAATCTTTCGCCATCATGTAATTTACGGTGAGGTGTTTACCTACATCACGTATAAAATCTAAAAAGGTGAAGCTCTTGAACCAGTCGTAATTATTTACCATTTCGGCACTGTTGGCGCCTGTATTAAAATCAAGAAAGTTTTCCAGCTGTTTTTTTACCGATTCAAGGTTATGCTGTAAAACATCTTCAGACAGCAAATTACGCTCCTGTGATTTGCCCGATGGATCACCAACCATACCGGTTGCACCGCCTACTAAAGCATAAGGCTTATGGCCGGCGCGTTGAAAGTGTATCAGGGTCATGATCTGGGTTAAGTGGCCCACATGCAGCGAGTCGGCAGTAGGGTCAAAGCCAATGTATCCCGATGCCATACCTTTATTTAACAGGTCCTCGGTGCCGGGCATAATATCATGTAGCATGCCTCTCCAGCGTAATTCTTCAACAAAATTCATTAGTAGTATATCTGTTACAAAAAGGGCAAATATAGCAGAATAATCTGTTGCAACGGGTGCTTACAGTAATTGAGTTTTAAAACATTAAACGGTCATTATGGTATAATATATGTGGCAGCTGATTGTTTTAGTTTCCCAATTTTTGTAATTTGTACCAAACAGGTGATTAGCCCATAGCCTTATGAATTTTCTTTCGCATTATTATTTTGACCGGGATACAACAGATTGCTACTTTACTTTAGGTACGGTACTGCCCGATCTTTTGAAAAATGCGGATAAGACCATTATTCTACACCCCGAAAAGTTAGTGCACTCAAATCCGAGGGTTAATTCTATTATACAGGGCTGGAATAAGCATTTACTTGTCGATAAATATTTTCACTCATCTGAGTTTTTTTTAACCCATTCCCATCAGCTAAAAAAAGAATTGTCCCCGGCTATTGCAGGCTCACCGGTAAAGCCTTTCTTTTTAGGCCATATCGCCATTGAATTGATATTGGATAATTTGCTCATTACCAACAATGAAATAAATGTTACTGATTTTTACAATCATCTGGCTAACTGTGAGGAAGATACTATCCGTACGTTTCTGGAATTTGCAGAAATGAAAAACCCAGATGTATTCTTTGAATTTTATAATGAATTTAAGCGTAGCCGCTATTTAAACACCTATATTAATATAGACCAGGTTACCTACGCCCTTAAACGTATTTGCATGCGGGTGTGGAGCAACCCGTTTACCCAACAGCATGAACAGGGTATGTCTGCAATATTGGCCACTTACAGGTTAAGTTTGTTGAATACTTATAAAAGTATTTATCAGGAAATATCAAGCCAATTAGTATGAGTTTCTCGTATAATAGCTTTCTTGAGCATCTTAGCTGTACCAAACTTACCCTCAAATTATAAAAACTGCCTAATTCTCTTGTTTTTACATTAAATATTATTTTTTCAATAAAAATTATATCCCTACCTTTGCAGTCCCAATTAAGTGTTGGGAAAAAGGAGTAAAATTATTTAATGGCAAAAAAACAAGAAGCAGAAAAAGAATTAAA
>JAQBNZ010000132.1 GCA_028288285.1 Mucilaginibacter sp. | reverse complement strand
AAGAGGAAGTAATTTTAGCACAAAAAATTAGAGAAGGCGATCAGGCTGCATTAGAGAGGTTAACTAAGACCAACTTACGTTTTGTGGTATCTGTTGCTAAACAATATCAAAACCAGGGGCTTACCCTCGGTGATCTTATTAACGAGGGTAATTTAGGCCTGATTAAGGCTGCCAAACGCTTTGACGAAACTAAAGGTTTCAAATTTATATCATATGCGGTTTGGTGGATACGCCAAAGTATATTACAAGCTATTGCCGAGCAATCACGTATAGTTCGTTTGCCTTTAAACCAGGTTGGCTCACTAAGCAAAATAAGCAAGGCCTTCTCTAAATTAGAGCAGGAATTTGAACGTGAGCCTTCTCCGGAAGAACTGGCAGATATACTGGAAACTACTGTAGATAAAATATCTGATACGCTGAGCAATTCTGGCCGCCATGTTTCAATGGATGCTCCGTTTGTACAGGGCGAAGAGAATACATTATTAGATGTACTGGAAAATCAGGAACCAAATACAGATTCGATCCTGATAAATGAATCATTATCTGAAGAGATAAAACGTTCACTTTCTACTCTTACCGAGCGGGAACGTGAGATTATAGTTTTGTTTTTTGGATTAGGCAGCAATCACCCGTTATCGCTGGAAGAAATTGGCGAAAAGTTCAATTTAACCCGTGAACGCGTACGCCAGATAAAAGATAAGGCATTACAACGCCTTCGCCATACATCAAGAAGCAAGATTTTAAAATCGTACTTAGGGTAACCTCTTAATGTTTCCCTGCTAAAAGCCTCCTCTTAAACAAGTGGAGGCTTTTTTATGGTTGAGTATTGTTATAAAGCAATATCAGGGTACAGAAAACGTTGAGGGATTATTCTATTGATCACTTAAACCATATATGTCAAATTTCCGTACGCTTATCTGGTATTTTTATAAACCTATTTTTTTATGGAACATTGCTTTTAGTATTACATGTGTAACACTTATAGCCATCTATGGCACTAAAGTAAACAGCTTTGTTTTTTTCTTTAAGCTGATGGGGTATGCCTCAACAACCCTTTTGCAAAGTTACACGGCTAAAAATGTTTACATGTTTTACCGTAACGCAGGCCGTAGTATAGTGCGAATGTACACCTGCACTTACCTCATAGATTTTGCTATTTATGTTTCAATGCTTTCACTTTACCTTTTAATTAAGCCATGAATTATTTAAAGGTTGATAGTGTTCAGCTTGAATTTGACGGCCGTAAAATACTTCAAAGCGTTTATCTTAATTGCATGCAGGGTGAAGTCGTTGGTCTACTGGGCCGCAATGGCTGCGGAAAGTCGTCACTGTTAAAAATAATCTTCGGTACACTTACGCCAAACTATAAGTACGTAAGTATTAATGATCAGTTTGTTCATACGGGCTATTTAAATAATCAAATTGCTTATTTGCCACAACATAATTATATGCCTGATGGCATTAAAATAGAAAAACTGGCCCGTATTATAGTAGATCCGGTATCATGGGATGAATTTACCGAACTACCTTCTTATCAAAAAAACTACAATAAAACAATTGGTGAGCTATCAGGTGGCGAACTGAGGCAATTAGAAACTATGATAATCATACACAGCAAAGCCGATTTTATTTTGCTCGATGAACCATTTACCCATATTTCACCCATACAGGCAGACGAGTTTAAACCCGTTATCCGCGCCTGTGCAAAACGCAAAGGAATTATCATAACCGACCATCAGTACTACAATATTTTAGATGTAAGCGATAAAATAATTTTACTGACTAATGGCACCACAAAACACATCACTAATAACGAAGAATTGGTTACATACGGCTATCTTAGCAGTATCTAATACATTAACAAGATGACCATACCTATTTACCAGGCCGATGCCTTTACCGATAGATTATTTGGTGGCAACCCGGCAGCTATTTGTCCTCTAACCGAGTGGCTGCCTGATGCAGTAATGCAAAAGATTGCCTTAGAAAACAACCTGGCCGAAACCGCCTTTTTTGTAAAGAATGAGAACGGCTACCTGTTGCGCTGGTTCACTCCCGAACTGGAGATTGATCTTTGCGGCCACGCTACATTGGCATCAGCACATATCCTTTTCACTGAGCTGGGCTATACAGCAGATACAATTCATTTTAACACCGTAAAAGCCGGTACATTAACCGTAAAGCGGGATGGCGATAAGTATGCGATGGACTTTCCCTCAAGGCCGCCGTTTGTTGCTGAATTACCTTTAGGGTTGGTTGAAGCTTTAGGTGGAGCAAAGCCTAAAGAAGTCTTACGCTCACGCGATTATATGCTGGTATATGAGAGTGAAGAGGATATTTTAACTATAGTTCCAGACCATTCTGCACTGGCTAAGATAAATACACTGGGCGTAATTGTTACGGCACCCGGCAAAAATGTCGACTTTGTATCCCGCTTTTTTGCCCCAGCCGCAGGTGTTCCTGAAGATCCTGTTACAGGTTCTGCACATTGCAATTTAATACCTTACTGGGCCGGCAAACTGGGAAAAACTGTACTACACGCCTACCAGGTATCTGCCCGCAAGGGAGAGCTTTGGTGTGAGTTAAAAGGCGACCGAGTATTTATGGCCGGTAAGGCAGTTACATATTTAAAAGGAAACATAGAAGTTTAACCAGCCGTAAAAGGAATAAGATTTATTTAAGCTTTCAAAAAACGCCTCTTACATGCTTGAGGGGGTGATTTTTTTGTTACTTTAACGAGTTCAATTTTTAAATACGGTACACTTCTCTAATGCAGCTTACACAGTTAGAAATCAAGGGGTTCAAAAGTTTTGGCGATAAAATAACCATCAATTTTAATGAGGGTGTTACCGCAATTGTTGGCCCTAACGGTTGCGGAAAGTCAAACGTGGTTGATTCCATACGCTGGGTTTTAGGCGAGCAAAGCACCCGCGCGCTGCGTTCCGAAAAAATGGATAACATCATTTTTAACGGCACCAAGAGTCGAAAAGCAGCTAATCTTGCCGAAGTATCGCTAACGTTCGACAATACTAAGAACATCCTCCCTACTGATTTTTCTCAGGTTACACTTACGCGCAGGCTTTATCGCAGCGGAGAAAGCGAGTATTTGCTTAATGATGTGCAATGCCGCCTGAAAGATATTACCGACCTTTTCCTGGATACTGGTATCGGGGCTAACTCCTACGCTATTATTGAATTAAAGATGATCGATGAGATCATTAATAATAAAGAAGGGTCGCGCCGTAATTTGTTTGAGGAGGCATCGGGTATATCTAAATATAAACTCCGTAAAAAACAAACTTTCAGTAAGCTTAAAGATACTGAAGCTGATTTGGAACGGGTTGAGGACTTGCTTTTCGAAATTGAAAAGAACCTGAAGACACTGGAAAATCAGGCTAAAAAAACAGAACGCTATTATCGTTTAAGAGATCAATATAAAACATTAAGTATTTCACTGGCTTCTTTCAAAATAGCAAGTTTTAGCAAATCGCTGGCTTTTATTGAGGAAAAAGAACAGGCGCAACGTGTGGAGAAATCAGCCTTTGCCAGCCAGATTGATGCATTGGAAGCTGCCTTACAACAATCAAAATTAGATAGCCTTACCAAAGAAAAAAACCTTGCGGCCCAGCAAAAGGCAAGCAATGAGTTTATAGCTAAGATACGGGCTTATGAAAGTGAAAAGCGCATTAAGAATGAACAGTTAAAGCATCAGCAGGATAAAGAAACACGGCTTAAAGATGAGTTAGAACGTGATAATAACCAGCTTAAACATGTTCAATATAATATTAAGCGCCT
>JAQBNZ010000099.1 GCA_028288285.1 Mucilaginibacter sp. | reverse complement strand
ATAGCCACCAGCATTTGGAATATGATGGGCAAATAATTAACCGGTAAACTTTGTAATTCCATACTGCAAATATACAAATGAGCGCATAATAAAAAAGGCCTCTTTTTCAAGAGGCCTTTTAATATTTGTTAAATTAAATATTATTTACTCTTGGTACCAGTTTTACGTGCAAAGAATGCTGCCGCCTGCTTATTTGTAGGGTCAAGCTCTTTTGCCTTGGTAAAGTTTTCAGTTGCTTTGGCGTCGTCTTTTTCTTTATATTGATAAATAAGGCCTAAGTATGTATAAGCTTCTGCTAAATCCTTCTTTCCTTTTTCATCAGCTGGAGGCGTAGCTGTCATTAACTGAATATATTGTTCGTAATATGGCTTGGCATAACCTTTAATGTTATTCCTGTCCATGTCTCTACTATCGTTAACACGAGCCCTAAATAGTACAACTTGAGGTAACGGCTTGCTTGCTTTTTGCATTATATAGCTAAATGCTGAATCAGCTTTAACTAATAAAGTGGTATCCGGTTTTTTTGCATCAAAGGCAAAGTAGTAACTGCTTCCTTCCCTTAAATAATCATTTAAGGTTCCCTTACGTGATTTTGATAGATACTGACGGTAAGCATCACCTGCCTTTTCGTATTTCTTTTGAGCATATAATGATTTACCTATCTCAGCATAAACATCAGCCTGGGTGGTATCTAAGTCATACGCTTTTTGCAAAGAGTGGATACCTAATGAATCTTGTCCTGAAGCAATTTGTAAACGGCCTAAGTACAAATAATCACGTGGCAATAAACGTTTAGGATCTGCTTTAGTAACCCATGTATTTAAAGCGGCTAAGCCTGCAGGGTAGTCTTTGTTTTCAAAAGCAGCATAACCTAAATAACGATAAACCCTTAAGTTATTTTTATCTGTTTTTGCTAATTCATTAGCTTCTGTCTGTAATGCTTTATAATCACCTGCATAAGCAAGGAAATCGGCATAACGTAACCTTGACTCTAATGAATTATCTGTTAACGAAATGTATTTACGGTAATTGTCTAAACCTTCTTTAACTTTAGCTGATGCCATTTTAGGGTCTCTTAATGACCAACGGATGTCAGTTTCGGCCCACTCACGGTAAGCAGGGCCAAAGTTAGGGTCAATAGCTAAAGCTTCTTTAAACAATCTTTCAGAATCTTCATAGTTATCAGCATACCTCCAAAGTACACCTGTTGCTACCTTAGCAATGGCTAATTTAGGGTCAAGCTCTAAAGCAGTTTGGTAGTTACCCAACGCCTCGGTGCTTTTTAATTGCGTGCGGTAAGCATCACCTAATGTTACTAATAGTTCAGCATCTTTAGAGTTAATTGCCTTACCTTTATTTAACACCGCTATGGCAGCATTAGCATCCGCAGCATCAACCTTACCTTCTGTAGCTTTTAGCAAATAGGCTTTACCTACATAAACATATGGCTTGCTGTTTTTACCTGCTAAAGCTACGGCCTGGTTAAAATTGGTTGTTGCAGTATTTCTATCTTTATCAACAAAAGCAGCAGCTCCTAAACCTGCATAGTTAAGTGCCGATTTTGGGTTTACAGATATCCCCTTGGTGAAAACTGTTTTTGCAGAATCCGGGTAATCTTGCATGATATATACCCAGCCTAAATAAAAATAATTTTCATCCTTCTCTGCCTGGGTAGTGGTTAAATTTTTAAGCATTGATTTAGCTTTCTGATATTGCTCGGCATCAATTGCTTTTTTGGCGTCGGCCAAACTTTGTGCAAAAACCGATGAGCCAATAAATATCAGTGCTAATACTAACTTGCTTATCTTACTGATCATTTTCATCTTAGTTTTGAATGTATATGTTAATTTAGTGTGTTATGTTTATTTCCCTTGACGGGATAGAATCAGGCAATAAGCCCGATTTTAATATTATCCTTTGTCCGCGTTCGCTTGCTAAAAATGTTGCAAATCCGGCTCCCAATCCCTTTTTTCCTGTACAATCAATTATATATAGCGACCTGCTTAACGGATATGTATGTTGGACAAGAGTGGTTTGCGAAGGTTTAAAATATTCGCCTGGGGCTATTTTGCTATTTTCATCTTTAACCCCTACAATTTTCACTTTATCCACTGCACCAGCATAATCCTCATCAGGGTCATTAAGCCAACTAAAGCCTGTTATGCCAATTGCATCGGCATGTGTGCTTACGTATTTTATAACTTCTTTATTTGATTTTAAAGCATAAATATTTTTCTGCTTTAAATCCTTACTCCCTGATATCTGCTTCAAATATCTTACCAAACTTGAGTTAGGATTATCAAAAACTATACTTTTATCAGTTTTTGACTGGCCTTTTAGCATTTTAATAATCTCACTAACTGTTATTGTGGTGTCATTTGATGCCTGGTTAACAATAAGCGCCACAGCATCAATTGCAAATTTGCTTATTACGGGAGGTAATGTACGCCTTTTAAACAAATTAACCTCGGCAGTGTCCAGATTACGGGCCAAAATTGCTACCCTTACACTGTCGTTTAACAAAGCATTCAGAACTAACGCTTCTGGCTTATATTTTATTATAGGGTTAGCATCAGAGTACATTGCTTTAAATACATATACCTCCTCATCAATAATTGGAGAGAATGACTCGTCCGCAACAAAGGTTGCCGTACCGGCTAAAAACTTATCCTCTGTGGAGGCCTTTTTATCACCTTGCTTACAACTCTGAAAAACTACAAGAAAAGCTAATCCCAGCAGTATTTTATTTAAACTAAGCTTCATCAACTTCATCAGGGTCTTTTCTTAAATAGCGCGAAAAACGTAAAACTGCATAAATAAGGATCACTACTCCAAAGATGGTTCTTTGTGTTTTATCAAACCCTACAGGAAACTTATCCCAAAATATAAGTCCGAGTCCCATTATACAAAAACATATGAATGCGGCAACTCCTAAAATAAGCAAAAACCGCCTTTTGGGCGATTTTTGCTTCTTATTGTTATTATTTGATAACATTATTTCTGTTATTCTTGTGCCAGCGCGAATTGTACCGGTACGCTATATTGTACACGTACAGGACGACCGTTCTGTATACCTGGTTTCCACTTAGGCGAGGCCTTTAGTGCACGTATAGCTTCTTCGTCGCAACCGCTGCCAATTCCTCTTACAACTTTAATATCAGTTAAAGAACCGTCTCTTTCAACAACGAACGTTAAAATTACACGTCCTTGTACGTTGTTTTCCCTTGCAATTGCAGGGTAACGAATTGCTTTACCTAAGTAAGCGTTAAATTTGGCATCACCACCAGGGAAAGCAGGAGACTGCTCAACCGCGGTAAAGATCTGGTTAGGATTTTCCTCAACCACTTGTTTAATATCAGAGTTACCTACCGGCTCATCAATTCTGATGTCGGCGTTAGGGTCACCCTTTTGATCTTTTTGACCAGGGTCGGCTACTTCAAGCTCTTTAACCGTTGGTGGATCTTTCTCGCGAATTTCGTTATCTGGTTTTACAACCAGAGGAGGGAATTTCACTTGATCTACCTTTGGTTTAGGCGGCTCTGGTGGCGGTGGTGGTGGTTTCACTTTGGTATCCATAGGCGGTGGAGGCAAAACTACTTCGGTAATTTTTACCTTTTCATCCGCCTTAGGAATGAATCCTTCAATCTTATTGATAATTGTTTTTAAGGAAATAATAAAAACAAATACTACTACTCCTATAATAAGGGCCCTGTTAGTATGACGGGGATTGTCCTTTCTTAATTCGTATGCACCATATGCTTTGTTACGGCCAGAAAAAACAACATCAATCCATTGCTGGTTTAATATGTCTAATTTTGATCCAAACATCTTTTAGGCATTAATAT
>JAQBNZ010000059.1 GCA_028288285.1 Mucilaginibacter sp. | reverse complement strand
AGGTGTTTTTTTCCTTCTTCTCGCCATACGCTAACTGAACAGCAGCGTATCCGTCTGTTTCAACAGACCTGATCTGAGTTACTACGCAAGGGCCAGCTTCGATTACAGTACAAGGGATATTTTTCCCTGCCTCATCGAAAATGCTGGTCATTCCTACTTTTTTACCAATAATTCCTGACATTTTCTTTATTTTATTTGTGCCCATCGAAGCAGTAGGGCTTCGTTCAAGGCATATTATTTCCCCCTTAAGGGAGGGCAAAGATAGAAACTTTACATTAATTTTCAAATAGTTAGTAAGTTATTTTTAAATAAATATTCATAAGATGATTTTACTATTTGTTATATTGATAATTAAGTCGTTGCTTGTGTATTAAAACAGTTGATGTATATTTACTAATTATACCTAAACCTTTGTTATGGCCTGGGGCATATCTCCACGTAAAATTGCTGTCATCCCACTTAACGAGTATAATGCTGATCATTATCTTACACTTATATACCATGCTTTTATCAACTTGGGGTGGCATATAGGTTATTTTAATAGAGACGGCATTATTGCCTACACCAATATATCATGGGCTTCATACGCCGAAGAGGTTTCTGTACGTATAGTTAATAACCAAGCTATTATTAAAAGCGAATGCATAGGCTATCAGTTTCTTTTTACCGATTATGGCAAAAACGAACAGAACCTGGAATTGCTTTATGGCGAACTTATGTTGAATATCATTTACAGCCTAACCTTCACGAAACAACGCAAGTATTAATAGCCTCTATCCCTGATAATCAATTCATCAGTCTCTATAACCCGCCAATGGGATATAAAGAAAAACTTAAGGGCTTTTTATCTGCCTTCACCCCTAAAAAAGATTACACCATAACCCCTGTATTGGTTTTATCAAATATTGCGGTTTATTTTATATCTATGGTAATTATGGCTGCTATGGCTGTGGTGTTATTAATGAAAGCAGCCCAACACCATGATAATCTTCAACAAAACTTAGTAAACAGCTGGGAGGACATCTATTTGTCACTCGGTTTTGGTAGCCGCACACAGGTGCTTAGCGGGCAAGTATGGCGCCTGGTAACTAATATTTTTCTGCATTTTTCTATAATGCATATTGCCGGTAATATGATAACACTTATTTATATTGGCTCACTCATAGAGTGCAAACTGGGTAAATGGAACTATCTGTTTATTTACCTTTTTACCGGTATATGTGCCAGCATTACATCAGTAATATGGCGTGAGCAGGGTATAAGTGCCGGAGCTTCAGGTGCTATATTTGGATTGTTTGGTGTGTTACTTGCTTTACTTAGCACTAACTTTTATGAAATTAACGCACGCCGTGCATTATTAATAAGCACTACCATTTTTGTTGCCTATAATATTATACCTATTGGCCGCCAAATTGACCATGCCGCACATTTTAGCGGTTTAATATCGGGCTATGTTTTTGGATGGATTGCTTATTGGGAAATAAAACATCAAAAACAAAATTTGGTTACTGGCGCCGCGCTGTTTATTACTATTGTATATACCTCAACATGTATTTGGCTTGCGCCTATTTATGAATTGAAGGAATTACAACAACTTACAAATAATACTGAAAGACTTTCTGTGGCATTAAATAATGATTTTTATAAAAATTATGAGCTAAACCGCGACCAGCGTTTGGCTATACTTAAACACAAGGCCCTGCTTGAAATAGATACATTAAAAAACATTGGACAAAAAATCAACAAGCTCCGTTTACCAAAAAAACAAAAACAAGTAGCCACTATAAAATCAAAAATTATAATTGAGGAGTGTAAGCTTTTTACTTTGCTTTATAAAGAATTCAATGATAACAATCGTATTAAATACCGAATAGAAATTAATAGTATTACTCAAAAAATAAACGATTTTCGCACCGAATGGGGGAAAATTGACGAAGGTAATGACTAATGTTTTTATCCTAACATTCTACTCCATCATTAGCCTTCGTATTAATTCGGCGCTTTGCTTGTTACCTTCTTCCAATCTCCCTGCAAAAAATGCCTGCACCTCATTAAAGTGCTTTTTGTAACCTTCCATATCGCCATAACCTATAATAGCCGACCATTCGCGTACCGCGGAATGAAACTCCAAATCGTCGCCCCGGATGGTTTTATCGTACAATGCCGTTTCAATTGATTCCTCCAACAGGTCTTCATTTTTAAATAAATACTCGGCTATTCCCAGGCGAAGACGGAATGGAGGGGTTTGACAAATTAGATTATCATAAGGGTTTACACCTAAGTGGTACCAGGCATCAACCATACTTAATATACTCAGGTGCGAGTTTGATTTTTGCAACTCGGGCTTTTGCGACAAAGAAAATTCCCGCATTACATTATCATTCAGCATAATAGGCTTTCGACTTTCATGAAAAACAAAGTCGCGGGCCTTGTATAATCTTTTTCTGAATTCGCTTTCTTCCTCTTTGATCATCAGCTTAAACAATTCCGATTCTGATGTTGCGTATTGTTTAACCTGATACCTGGCATAGGGGTTTAATATTGCAAGCCCTGCATACACGTGTGCCTTATAACTAAATATTCTTAGCGTGGTAAGTATTTTTACATTATCAATACCGCCAATATAAGATGCATTCTCCCAAGGGAAAAATCCTGCAGACTTCCACGCGGTGCCCATACTTTCAAAACCTACATGGGTTACTGCCTGCGTATCGGCTACTATTTTATCGTGCTCATGGTAATCGGCAATCTCAACAATGTCTGTCTCAATGAAAGTGAACAGGTCAAACATGCGCTTATATGCATCCTTATCACAACGGTGAGGTATAAGTATCAGTTTTTGCCCTTTGGGCTCAAAGCCCGGGCCATGCATAGCATGAAAGGTAATTATTTGCGCATCGGCAGGCAGGTGCTTTTCAAATATGGTTATCTCGGGGTGTTTAACAGATGTTTGCCCGGCTACTATAGCACCATATTTAGTTGCCGGCCCATATAATGCCACCACCTGCTCCAGTTTATCGGCTTCAACAGAATAAATGATAAGGTCACTAACTCGTGCCACATCTTTGCCATTATCCATCAGGGTTATCCCAAACGAATCAAGCTCCTGATGTAGCCTTTCGCGGTTAGCGGGCAAATCGCAACCGCATACCGTATAGCCGGCCTTTGCAAAAGTTTTAGCATACAAACGCCCCATATCCCCTAACCCAATTAATCCTATCTGCATTGTCTTAAAATAAAAAGCCCTAATATATATGCTTTTGTTAATTACATACAATAATATATGGTTAAGATGCTTGCAGAAAATAGTATTTCGTAAAGATTATGGTAAGTTTCTATATAAAAGCACAATTATTTACAAACTTTAAATAATATTGTTACGTTTAAGTATTAATTAACCCTTAATTGATTCTACACTTACACCGATACCTACTTTATATTATGATGAAGTTTTTTAAACTACAAACCATTATTTTGATATTACTTGCTTTAAGTAATACCGGGGATGGCTATGCACAGGATACTACTAAAAAAGCAAAGTTTACTGCAAGAGCAGTAACATATAATCCTTACACTAAAAAATATTATTATAAAAAAACGCCGGCCACTGTTACCCAAAGTGCAGGCAATGCTACCGAATCAGCTACGGTTACTCCTACCCAACAACAACCTGCAGTACAACAACCGGCAGTACAACAACCGGTTGACTCTGCACCGGTTGATAAAAGCCTACGGGGACAGTATCAGTACCTGCTTACTAAAGTTTATAATCATCAGCCATTGATTTCAGCATTATTTAAAAATTATTCAGATACATTAAGTGCAACGCGCCGACAATTAAAAGAGGCGCAGGCAACACTTGCCGCACAAACAAAAACTATTGATACTTTAAAAGCTGCTGCAGCAACTAAAGATCAAACACTTACCGAATCAAAAGAAAAAGTTGACGAGGTAAACTTATTAGGAATGCCCTTAACAAAAGCCACCTATAATTTAATTATGTGGGGGTTGGTTATTGGCTTTGGCGCCATAGCAGCCATTGTAATTGCCAGATCAGGCAGTCATAGTCGCGAGGCAAAATATCGTGTTAAGCTATATGAGGAATTAGAGGAAGAATACAGAACATACAAAGCAAAAGCCAACGAAAAGGAAAAGAAACTTGCCCGCGAGCTGCAAACAGAACGCAATAAGCTGGATGAGTTACTGGGAAATGGGTAACCTTTACCAACAATGAAAGCTTTTTTTTGGATTAAATTCACCGGATTAAGGTATATCACGAGCAACTCATCAGCAAAAAGTATAAATACAACCGCCTGGGTCTCCCGAATGGAATAAACGCTATTGAGGTTAAGTTAATAATCCGTTTGGCAATAGGCTTACCTTTGCCGACGTAATTGGTTAATATTAGTCGTAAACGCCCCCTTAACTTGTCGTATTTACACATTACAATTGTTAATATACGCCAGTATCTTTACATAAATTAAAAACCCAACACCAATTATGGCAACTCAAATTTTTGTGAACTTACCCATTAAAGACCTTGATAAGTCGGTTGAATTTTTCACTAAACTGGGGTATACTTTTAACCCGCAATTTACCGACGAGAAAGCAACCTGTATGATAATCAGCGATACTATTTATGTAATGCTGCTGACAAGACCCTTTTTCCAGACTTTTACTAAAAAAGAAATTGTAGATGCTCACAAAGCGGTAGAAGTATCTATTTGCTTATCTGCTGAGAGCAAAGAAGCAGTTGACGAAATGGTAAACAAAGCAGAAGCAGCAGGTGCTACAATACCTAACCCAGCCACCGACTACGGCTTTATGTACCAACACAGCTTTGAAGACCTTGACGGCCACCATTGGGAATTTGTATGGATGGACCCTGCCGGACCACCACAGGGATAGGCTACCCTTTTCCCAACCCGTCATTGCGAGCATAGCGAAGCAATCCCCAATAGAAAGGTTGTTACAAGCATGTTTGGGATTGCTTCGTACCTCGCAATGACGGGTTTGTTTTAAACCAAAAAAGCCATTCTTTTTTCAAGAATGGCTTTTTTATTATAGATCTTCCGGTACAATTATACTTTGATCTCCACTTCAACACCGCTTGGCAATTCAAGCTTCATTAAAGCATCTACAGTTTTTGAATTAGAGCTGTAGATATCCAATAAACGCTTGTA
>JAQBNZ010000021.1 GCA_028288285.1 Mucilaginibacter sp. | reverse complement strand
CTATAATGGCAATATTTTTAAGATCAGCCATTGAATTGTAATTGCCATGCTGTTTGCGATATTCAATAAGGGCGTTAACTTGTTTATAATTAAGATAAGGCATTAACCTTAGCTTATCAAAAGTTATGGTATTGATATTTATTCTGCGGATGTGTGCCGGATCAACCTTTACATGACCTTTAACCTCCTTAAACTTCATATCATCCAGTCCGTAAATCTCTTTCAGTTGCTCTTTGGAGATAAAGCCACCCAACCTTTCACGGTAATAAATAATACGTGTGGCAAAGGCCGGGCCTATGCCTTGCACAGTAGTTAGTTTAGCTGAATCTGCAGCGTTTAGTTCAACAACCCCGTTACCTGCCTTTGCCGTATAGCCGGAATTTACAGGAATATCAATATAAGGAGCAAGCCTTTTGTAATCATCAGCAGTAATACCATAAATCTTCTTGAGGTCATCCGGCTTGTAGAACTTGCCTCCTTTGGCTGTGTAGTTTTTGATGATACCGGACTGTTGCTCAGTCAATCCTAATTCCTGCCATTTTTCCGTTGATAAATTATTAGGATTAAATTTAAAATGTGCAACGTTTGCCTTCTTATCAGCGTCATTTAACGTACTTGTTTTATTTAGTTGCCCTATAGCGGCGTTAACCTCGTTTACGTTAATTGTACTATCTTTGTGAAACCATTGATAAACATATGGCGCAACCAATGCCAAAGCTATCAATACAAGCAGCACAGTAATACCGTTCCAGTCCTTTTTAGTAAGGGACATGTAATTTTTAATGTGCACTTTCATATTTTAACCTAAATAAGGGTTAAATTAAATAATTTACAACATAAATATTCCGTTTACACCAGGATGAAAATTATAACCACCGAAGAGTTTGCCAAAGCCACTAAACTGGATACGCTAAAAATGCCGGGACTGGCATCTCTGCTGATGGAATTGATGAAAATAAACCAGGTGAACGACCTGTTTGCACAGGCCCAGCCCAAAGAAGGCCCCGAATTTGTTGATGCCATTTTAAAAGGCTGTGGTATTGAGATAGATTTTGATGAGCGTGAGCTAAAAAACATCCCTAAAGATGGCAGCTTTATAGCCATTGCCAATCACCCGTATGGTGGTATTGAGGGTATGATTTTGTTGAAGATACTTTGCAGCGTTAGGCCCGATGCCAAGCTGATGGCCAACTTTCTGCTAAAAAAAATCCCTAACCTGAGCAATTACTTTGTAGCAGTAAACCCGTTTGAAAACGTAGAGCATTCATCAAGCATAAGCGGTTTAAAAAATACTCT
Source organism: Mucilaginibacter sp. (assembly GCA_028288285.1). Taxonomy (GTDB): domain Bacteria; phylum Bacteroidota; class Bacteroidia; order Sphingobacteriales; family Sphingobacteriaceae; genus Mucilaginibacter. Next base: position 9,518 of record JAQBNZ010000021.1, on the reverse strand, counting down.
TGAACTGCTGGCCAAGGGAACGCCCATAGGCATTTTCCCTGCCGGTGAGGTATCTACCTTTAAATTAGAGAAAAAAGAGGTTACAGACCGCCTTTGGCACCCCGTAGTGGGTAAGATAATAGCCAAGGCAAAGGTACCTGTAGTACCTATCTATTTTCATGGTAACAACGGCCTGCTGTTTAACCTGCTAAGTATGATAAGCCCTGCCCTGCGCACTGCTAAACTACCTTCAGAATTGTTTAACAAGCAGGGGCATACTATTAAATTACGCATTGGCAAGCCTATAAAAGTTGCTGATATACCTGATAATACCAACAGCACCAAAATACTTAATTACCTGCGGGCCAAAACCTATGCATTGGGTGCCGGTTTAGAAGAGGAAAAAAAGATATTTAGCGCCCGCGACCTCTTTAAGATAAAAAAACTTCCTGAAGCAATAACCGATGCCATTAGTACCGAAAGGCTGGAGAAGGAAATTGAACCGTTGCGTGAAGGTTATAAGGTTTGGACCGAGAAAAATTACGAGGTGTTTATTACTCCTACATCGCTTATCCCTAATGTAATACGGGAGATAGGCCGCTTACGGGAGATCACCTTCCGCGAGGTTGGTGAAGGCACAAACAAAGCTACCGACCTTGATGGCTATGATATTTACTACCACCACCTATTTATTTGGGATGTTGAGGCTAAACTCATTGTAGGTGCCTACCGCATTGGCCTGGGCGATGAGATATTTTACAGCGTTGGTAAGAAAGGCTTTTACATCAACGAGCTATTCAAGATAAAGGAACAATTTACTCCTGTATTAAAGAAAAGCCTTGAACTGGGCCGTTCTTTTATACGTAAAGAATATCAAACCAAACCGTTGCCCCTGTTTTTACTTTGGAAAGGCATTCTGAAGTTTTTAATTGATAACCCTCGCTACCGGTATTTGATAGGTCCGGTGAGTATTAGCAATTCCTTTTCGCAGTTCTCTAAATCGCTTATTGTGGATTACATTAACCGCAATCACTTTGATCATGACCTGGCCCAATTTGTTAAACCACGCAAAAAGTTCAAGGTTAATTTTGAAAATATAGATACTGATCTGCTGCGATCTGCTAACGAAGATACTTTTAAGGGGCTGGATAACCTGATATCTGAAGTGGAAACCCACAACATGAAGGTGCCGGTACTACTTCGTCAGTACATTTCGCTTAACGCCAGGATCATCAGCTTTAACATCGACCCTAAATTTGCCGATTGTCTGGATGGTTTCCTTGTCCTTGATCTGGAAAAAGTTCCGGAGGATATATTGGAGAAGTTGGGTAAGAATCTGTAACCGGGATTGAACAGATTTTAGCGATTTCAGGATTTTGATTGGCTTTCCACGAGACCTTGTCATCCTGAGCGATAGCGAAGGATCTGTCAGGTGGTGCACGGGGCGATAGATGCTTCACTACGTTCAGCATGACAAACGATTTTAAATTATCCCAGTTTGTCGTCCTGAGGAACGAAGGATCTCAAAACTATGCATATCCGCTTACCATGCAACGAGATTATCGCGGCACACCCACACATATTCCAGCCGTGTGCTTCGCAATGACAATATCGAAAGTTTGTCCGTCCGTCAGCAGGTACTGTTGCTTATATAGCAACCGGACAACAAATTCATTGCCGTTGGCTTTAGCCAACGGATAAGCAGCAAACACAGTGGCTTTAGCCGAAATAGCAAGCTTTACATTTGGCTGAAGCCAGCCTTTATTTTATTATTCCATCCCATAAATGGGACGGCAATGAAAAACATTCTTTATAACGTAGCGATAATTCGCATTATATCAAATAGGCTACTTTAGTACTATTAGTACCTAGTACCGCAACAGAAGCTAAATATATAATAAACAGAAGATAATCCAATGCATTGACATTACGTTCTTCAAAAATATCTGTTCGACCGCCGCGAGAAGGCGAAACAAGTTCCTGATGTTGAATATTGAGGCTCACAATTCTTAATACCTGAAAAATGACAAACAGAATAATTGTGTTTCTTAAATCAGATGCGGCACTTCCCCTGGCCATTTCCAATGAAGAATCTCCTTTTAAATAGAAATATGCAACTAAATGAACTATGCCAAAAAGCAACCATATTAAATAAACTGCAAAATTCCTTAAAGATTTATAGTTTATTAAATAAAGTAAAATATGAGTTCCGATTGTATAGATGATCAAATAGTCTTTAAAGTGATTAGACCAAAAAGCTCCTTTGTAAAGGAAAAAAAGAAACATAGTAAGAATCGCATAAATCGAAATCGTCCATATATCCCAGGCTTTATAGCGTTCAAAGTAAAATATTGGTCGTTTCAATTCGATGTCCGTCGTTAATACTTCAATCCAATCTTTTTGGCTAAAAAATGCAGTACCCATATTGGGGTAATAAGCACAAGCTGCTTATCATCTGCAAATGATTCCTTTCTGCCTTCTATTTGTCCGCCTATAAACTGGCCCAGCCATGCTATTGCGAAAAGGATAGTGCCAACCCATATTAAAGGCAAGCCGCCGGCTAATTGCCATTCTGCCAGTTTTGATACCCCATAGCTTAATACAAACAGCACCAGCAACAGGGTGTAAGATAAATTGGGAGATAACTTCAACGTATAATACACGCTAAACGCAATTAAGAATGATGCCCAGTTAAAGAAGCCATTGTAGCTGCCAATAAATTTAATGTAAGGGAAAGGAATTGCCCATGCAATGCCCAATATGCCAAATAACATTAACGGAATGCAGATAATATGCAACAGCCTGTTGGTAGGGTTTTGGTGACTTGCATTTAACCTGTTAAAATAAACCTCAACAGGGCGCAGGTCTTCCTTTCTTGGTGCGGTTTTTATGTTTGAATGTTGCTTTGCCATAAAATAAAAAAGCCCTCCCTGTTAAGAGAGGGCCTGTATTAGGCTTTTAATTATTTTGCAAACGCTACCGAACGGGTTTCCCTTATAACGGTAACTTTAATTTGACCCGGATAGGTCATTTCTGTTTGTATTCGGTTTGATATATCTGCCGCCAGTATTTCTGACTGGGCATCGCTTATCCTTTCGCTCTCAACAACAACGCGCAACTCGCGGCCGGCTTGTATAGCGAATGTTTTTTCAACGCCAGGATATGACATAGCAAGCTCCTCAAGCTCTTTTAAACGTTTGATGTAACTTTCTACCACCTCGCGGCGTGCACCCGGCCTTGCGCCTGATATAGCGTCACAAACCTGTATTATTGGCGACAGCATCGATGTCATTTCCACCTCATCATGGTGAGCGCCAATGGCGTTGCATACTTCCGGATGCTCTTTATATTTTTCGGCAAGCTGCATACCTAAAATTGCGTGAGGCAATTCCGGGTTATCATCAGGTACTTTACCAATATCATGCAGTAAGCCCGCACGTTTTGCAAGCTTTACGTTAAGGCCAAGCTCTGCAGCCATAGTTGCGCAGAAATTAGCAACCTCGCGCGAATGCTGTAGCAGGTTTTGCCCGTATGATGACCGGTAACGCATTCTGCCCACCATTCTTATCAGTTCGGGATGCAGGCCGTTAATACCTAAATCAATAACGGTACGCTCGCCTATTTCAACAATTTCTTCTTCTATCTGCTTTTTGGTTTTGGCAACCACCTCTTCAATACGTGCAGGGTGTATACGTCCGTCCGTTACCAGGCGGTGCATTGCCAGGCGGGCAATTTCGCGCCTTACCGGGTCAAAGCCCGATAAGATAATCGCTTCCGGCGTATCATCTACAATAATTTCAATACCGGTTGCTGCTTCCAGCGCACGGATGTTACGCCCCTCACGACCAATTATACGACCCTTGATCTCATCATTCTCAATATTAAATATTGATACGGTGTTTTCAATAGCGCTCTCGGTAGCGGTACGCTGTATGGTTTGGATAACTATCTTTTTAGCTTCTTTGGTAGCGGTTAGCTTGGCTTCGTCAACAATATCTTTTATCTGAGCCATAGCCTTGCTACGTGCTTCCTCGCGCAGGTTATCTACCAGCTGGTTCCTGGCATCGTCGGCAGATAAACCTGCAATGGTTTCTAATTGCTGTACATGCTGGTTCTTAAGAATATCAACCTCTTCCTGTTTTTTAATAACAATTTCGGTTTGGGTCTCCAGCTTTTTACGGGCGTTATCCAGTTCGTTCTCTTTACGGGTAAGGTTTTCCAGTTTCTGGTTATAAGATTGCTCTTTTTGTTTAATACCGTTCTCGCGCTGGTTAAGCACGTTGTTTTTGGCATTTACTTCCTGCTCATGCTCGGCCTTTAATTGTAAAAACTTCTCTTTTGCTTCTAACTGACGATTCTTTTTCAGGATCTCGGCGTTGTTTTCGGCATCCTTTAATATCTTTTTTACTTTGTTTTGAGCGTTTACTTCCTGGTCTTTAAACAGCTTACGGAGCAGGAACCGCCCTATGACTATTCCTGTCGGGACACCCATTAGCAGCCCGATAATAATGTATAATATAGTGTTCATTCTTCTTTAGGTTATATAAATAAAAAAACCGCAACTAAACTTCTAAGCATCATGTATTGTAAAAACTTCTTCTTGGATGTAGTGAATCACGGGTTACCGTTAAATACACGACCAACGCATGCCTCCTCTGATCCATGGATATTGAAGCGTTAAGTTTTTAATAGTGAAACTTAAAATTTAACTGCGGTTAAATCTTAACTGGCTCTGTATATGTGTAAGAACGTTATTGTTTCGAAAAAAAATCGTTCAGCAAATGATCTAACTGATAAACCTTTTCTGCCACCTCGGTATCATCCGTAGTAACTTTCTTATCCGCTTTTAATGATGATGTTGCATAATGCAGCACACACATTGAAAGCAGATCCTGTTTATCCCTAACCGCGTAATTCTCCTGATATTCCTTTATACGGTCATTAATCAGCTTAGCTGCCCTTCTTATAATCTCTTCTTCTTCCATGTTTACCTTTAAAGGGTAAACTCTGTCAGCAATATTTATTTTTATTGAGATTTCTCCCATTTGAGCTTTCACTTTCTGCGTTACTTTTTCAGCAACACAATACACTTATCTATTTCCTGCACAAAGTCGTTAATTTTTTGCTTAATGTCAACACTTTTTTCATTTGTTTCTGAAAAAGATTTTGCCAGTTTCAATACACGAAGCTTCTCTTCCAGATCCTTTGTCTTATTAGTGCTAACTTTTATGGCAACATTTAACGCCTCGCTTTCTAATTTAAGCAGGTCATTTTCTTCCTGCAAAGCAGCACAGAGCTCAATTAACCGCTCTGTTTTTTCTACAACTTTATTTAATTGTTCTGCTACTGAGGCCATTTATTAATTATTGGTTGATTGGGTTGATTAGATGAATGGTTCTTGTTTTAGTTTATTTGATTGAGTGGATGAATAGTTCCAATCAACTACTCACTAATCAACTACTCACCACTCATTACTTCCTTATCTCCGCTCCCGCTTCTTTGCCTAAGTTATAAATTAATTTTTGCATCAAGGCATCAATCGCTTTATCTGTTAACGTTTTCTCAGTGTCTTGTAATATAAAGCTCAACGCGTATGATTTTTTACCGGCAGGTAATTTATCGCCCTGGTATACGTCAAATACGTTCACTTCCTTTAACAACTTTTTGTCCGTCCGTCCGGCTATTTGCTTTAACTGTCCGAATGAAACAGCCTTATCAATCAGCATACTCAAATCTCGCCTTACTGCCGGGAATTTTGATACTTCCTGATATACGATAACATTTTTGCGTACCAGATTCAAAATAACATCAAAGTTAAAGTCGGCATAAAACACCTCTTTATCCACATCAGCCTTTTTTAAGGCCGCTGGCGCTACCGAACCAAACGTTACCAGCACTTTATTGCCGCGCAGGTATTGCAAGCCGTAGGCGAGGTTATTTGCAGTGGCATCATCAACAGTAAAGTCGGTGATGTTTAGCTTTTTAAGAATACCGTCAACTATAGCCTTAAGGTTATAAAAGCTTGCGGCTACCGGCTTCTGGTTCCATTGCTCACTTTGGTTTGCACCAGTAACCAAAATAGAAAAACGCTGCGCCTCAATATACTTTTCATCAACATGGCTATATATCTTGCCAAACTCGTACAGCTTTAAATCGGCTACGCGGCGGTTTTGGTTATAAGCTACGGCTTCAAGGCCCGAGAACAACATGCTTTGGCGCATTACATCTAAATCGCTGCTTAGCGGGTTCAATATTTTTACCGCGTGTTCAAGGTCGTCAGAATAAGTTGATTTGGTAAGCGAGTTACCCATTATCTCATTAAAGCCATTGGCGCTCAACAGATCTGATATTAGGTTTTGAACCGTATCGCGCTCGGGCCTTATTGAGGTATTTAACGATGCCCTTATTTGTACAGGTATCTCAATGTTGTTGTAACCGTATATGCGTAATATCTCCTCAACAATATCCACCTCGCGGGTTACATCAACACGGTAAGGGGGAACTTTTAGCGATAATCCTTCTTCAGTCTCTGTTACTATCTCAATATCCAGCCCTTTAATGATACTGATGATCTCGTTATGTGGGATAGCCTTGCCAATAAGCCTGTCGATATTCTTGTAGGTCACCTCTACCTCAAACGGTGCTACCGGCGCGGGGTAATGGTCAAAAATATCTGACGATACCTTACCGCCTGCTACCTGCTGTATGAGCAAGGCCGCACGTTTAAGGGCAAATACAGTCATATCCGGATCAGTGCCGCGCTCAAACCTGAACGATGCATCTGTTTTTAACCCATGCCTTTTAGCCGTTTTACGTACCGATACCGAGTTGAAATAAGCGCTCTCTAAGAAGATGCTTTTGGTTGATGCGCTCACGCCCGATTTTGCACCACCAAATACACCGGCTATACACATTGACTCATCAGCATTGCATATCATCAGGTCATCGGCAGAGAGTTTTCTGTCTACATCATCAAGCGTTTTAAACACCGTGCCTTCGGCAACGTTCTTTACAATTACCTTGTTACCGGCAATAGCATCTGCATCAAAAGCATGCAGGGGCTGGCCAAGTTCATGCAGTACATAGTTGGTAACATCAACAATGTTGTTAATGCTGCGCAGGCCTATAACTGCCAAACGCTCTTTTAACCATTGCGGCGATTCCTTTACCTCTACACCTGAAATAGTTAATCCTGAATATCTTGGACTTGCCTGCTCATTCTCTACAATTACCTGTATGGGGCTATTATTGCTATCAACCTTAAATGCCGAAACATCCGGCTTTTTAATACCTATCTTAAGGAAAGCGGCAATATCACGCGCCGTACCTAAATGCGAAGCCGCATCGGCACGGTTGGGTGTAAGGCCTATCTCGTACATATAATCGTCGTTCAGCTTAAAGTAGTCCTTAGCGTTAGTACCAATAACGGCATCCGCATCAAGCACCATAATACCATCATGGTCGGTACCCAGGCCTATCTCGTCTTCGGCACATATCATACCTTCAGATACCTCGCCACGTATTTTTGATTTATTGATTTTGAAAGGTTCGCCTACAGTTGGGTAAATAGTTGTACCTACTGTAGCCACTACCACCTTTTGGCCGGCAGCAACATTATTTGCGCCGCAAACTATCTGCAAAGGCTCAACACCGCCAACATCAACCTTGGTTATATGCAGGTGATCTGAATTGGGATGATCTATGCTTTCCTGTACAAATCCTATTAACAGGCCTTCTAACCCGCCGGGGATTGCCTGAACTTTTTCGAGACTCTCCACCTCTAAACCAGTACCTGTAAGTATTTTAGATAATTCTTCGGGAGTTTTATCTGTATCAATAAATTCTTTAAGCCAATTGTAAGATATCTTCATTATACCCGCAAAGATAGGATTTGAAGACGAAAGGTTAAAGCGGGAGGGCGAAAGGTTTTATCTGGGTATTAAAAACCATGTCGTTGCCTTTATTGCCGTCCCATTTATGGGACGGATCTTAAAAGGCAAATCTGGCTTTAGCCAAAATATAAAGTTTACTATTTCGGCTAAAGCCAATGCATTTGCTGCTTATCCGGCAATGAGACTCGGTTATATCTGAAATACGATATCTGCGGACAAGCAGATAGGCTTTTAGCACACAATATAAAGTCATTTACACTTTCCGCAATGATATGTTGTACTATAAAAACCAAGTACTATTCATCGTCATCCGTACTGCTGTCATCATCATCCAAATCCAACGTGTAAGATGGTTCTGCGGCATCGTAAGCCTGGTTAGCCTGGTCAGTTTCATCAGTTTCGCCAATAGGCTCATTAGTTTCGTCAAAACCGTTAGAATGAATATCCTGCTGACTCATTTGCTCTTCATCCTGATCTAACTGATCATCCTGCTGTAACATATCGTCCTGGTCTTCTGGTGGAGTTATCATGGCGTATTAGTTTTTGATCTGTTTAAGTAGAACACTATAAATGGCAGGTTGTTTGGACAAGGATCAAACAGATTTGTATGATTAAGCAGATTATTTGTCTCTCGCTAAGACGCAAAGACGCTAAGTTTTTTTAAGCATTTCTTAGCGTCTTTGCGAGAAAACCGAATCTAAAATCGTAATTCGCAAATCTAAAATTACAAAAGCCCTTCATCTCCAAAGCTAAAATAACCGCTATCGGTAATTATGAGGTGATCGAGCACGTTAATATCAAGCATACGGCCTGCGTCGGCAATTTTTTTGGTGAGCACCAAATCTTCCCTACTGGGCTTTAAATTACCCGATGGATGGTTATGCACCATGATAATGGCACTTGCCTGGTGCTGCAGGGCCATGTGATAAATAATTTTAGGGTCGGCAACTGTACCGCTGAGGCCACCTTTACTTACCAGTTCTTTGGCTATTACTTTTGATGACCGGCCTATGAGCATTATCCAAAATTCCTCGTGGTTTAAATCCATTAAGTGGCGGCGCATAATGTTGTAGCCATCCCTGCTACTTTTTACTTCATCTAAAACCTTTACTTCGGTATCGCCCCTCCTACGGCCTATTTCAAGGGCGGCTATTATGGATATGGCTTTAGCTTCGCCGATGCCTTTAAACTTGCATAGCTCGCTGATACCTGCCTTACCCAACTTGTTCAGGTCGTTATCGTAATGATGAAGAATACGCTTGCTTAGCTCTACGGCGCTTTCAGTACGGCTGCCGCTGCCTATCAGTATGGCTATAAGCTCGGCATCGGTTAATGCACGTCTGCCCTGCCCGCTTAATTTTTCGCGCGGGCGGTCTTCCTCGGCCCATGATTTTATGCTGATTTTGTTTTGGTATTCTTCCACTGCAATAAGGGTCAAGGTTTTATCAGCCTAAAATAAAGAATATAAAGCAACAAAAAAGGGATAATGCATAAGCACTATCCCTTTTTAAATATGGTTAATTAAGCTATTAGCTTAAAGTATTAACAAATTTGCTAAGCTTTGATTTATTGTTTGAAGCTTTGTTTTTGTGAATAACGTTCTTTTTAGCCAAACGATCTAACATAGAGATCACTTTAGACAATAAA
>JAQBNZ010000092.1 GCA_028288285.1 Mucilaginibacter sp. | reverse complement strand
CTATTTGGCTGGAGTAGTAGCTTCTGTTATTTATTAGTAAATAAATAATTACAATTAACAACGCAACACTTAAAAGTTCCATTATGATATATTAGGTTTATAAATATAGGTTTATTTGTAATGATTTATAATTATCCCGTTAGGCTTTTATCTAATAGGTTCGTCGTGGATGCGCCGCACAATGCCGCAAAGGACTGCAGAATGGTATGATATGGAAAGAACATGGTAGTGTTTTCAGCATAATTTCCCGGCTGCCCAAAATAAGCAACGATTATTGCGGCGAAGCTTCTCCTCGTTAATATAGATTCTATATATGCACATTATCTATTAAAAAAATTGGTCAAATTGAGGGGTTTACCATTAGGGTTTATTTCTTCCCCTTATATCTATCCCGTTTTCCCTGGCGAGAATGCAGTACCAACCTTAATTTAATAGATTACCGTTAATGATCCACTAAGTACTTGTTTAGCTGCGCGTGCGCTAATTACGTAATAATAAACACCTGGTGATAATTTTTTTCCTTCAAAAGTGCCGCCCCATGGAGTGGTATAACCCGAGCTTTGAAACAACAATTTACCATAACGGTTATATACTCTAACCATAGAAGAAGCGTCTCCTTCAAGCCCTGCAATTACCCAAGTATCATTTATGCCATCGCCATTAGGAGTAAATGTATTGGGCAAATGTATATCATCGCAATGACTGCTTATATTAATAGTTTGTAAAGCGACGCACCCATTATAGTCTGTTACCTTTAAAACTACTGATCCTAACTTACCTGTTGAAAAGCTTGAATCACCTTGTTGCCCGTTCCATTCGTATTTGGCAAAACCTGCAGGGGCGGTTAGTGTTATTGCTTGGTTAATGAACTGACAAAGTGTAGCATCGGGCAGAGCTAAAACAGGGTTATGTGAAAATTGTATGTTTACATTTTTTGTAGCTGTACATCCTGCTGCGGTAGTTACCGTTGCGGAGTAATTGCCAGATTGCTTTACAATTATTTTGTCAGTTGTTTCGCCTGTCGACCATTTAATATTGCCGCCTAAGTAAGATGCTTTTAACGCCACTGTTTCACCATCACATAAAGTAGAATTAATAATTTGTTGTATATTAATATTAGGCGGATTGTTGAAATTTAATATATATGACGTTGAGACCTTACTACAGTTAGCAATATTACTGTTGATACTAACTGTATAATTCCCGGCTTGGGTAGTTGTTATAGAAGTTTTGTTTTGATCTGCACTAATCAAATTTCCATCCAAAAACCAATTAATAGTGTAAGCGCCATCATTGATGAAATTAATTGATAGCGAAGCTTGATCACCCATACAGTAACCGGGTTTATCAGCAGCTATAACAGGTTGTGAGACTTTTATAAAATCAACCTGCACTTCTTTTGAAGCTACCCAATTACCCGAACAGGCGCTTACCTCCACTTTATATTTACCACTTTGGCTGGTATTGAGGGTAGCGGTAGTATTACCATTTAGTGCGCCATCTTTATACCATCTGTACTGGTAATTTATATTATTATCTGTTTTTAATGTTGCAGTTGATCCATCGCAGTAGCTCAATTGGTCAGCATAATTAAAACTAAAAACCGGGGCTGCAATTTTGATAACCTTTAAATGATTGGTTTCAAAATGTATGGCTGTACATGGATCATATAAAATGGCATTATAATCGCCTGCCTGGGTAATGTTTAATGTCGTATTACTCTCATTAGGCAATTGCTTTCCATCTTTATACCATTGTACTGCGTTGCCAACATATGCAGCGCTATTTACTGACGCCTTTACGGATGTATTAGCACATAATTGAACTTCACTAACCGTACTGCTTTGTCCGTCAAATTGTACGGCTTGTAATTGTTTGGTAGTATCAGTATACGGGTTGTAATCGGGTTTTATAAAATAAAGGCCATCATTGGCAGCTACCCATACACCATCTTCACAAATATTAGCCATATTAGTAGTTGTGTATGAATTAGCATTTACACAAATGTCATTAATCGCTTTGTTACCCAATTCATCGTAGTGAAAGAATGTATAAGTAGCACTCCAACCATGCTGGTATTGAGAATTAGTAAAATATAATCCTTGAGACGACCCTACTAACAAATTTTCTTTCACATAGCTATCCCCAAAACTGAGCAAGCCAAAGATTGATGTGATTTTACTAATATTTGTTCCTTTTAAATAATGTTTATAGGGAAATGCCGATGTAGATGTATAGGAATAGTTCCAATAATTTTGGAATAAGCCATTTTCTGTTGCCCAAAATTGATTAGCATAAAGGGAATACTTGTCATACGGAATATACGCACTACCGCTGGTGTAAAATGCGGTCTTCAGATTATGCCCAAATGAATTTCCTCCTAACCATAATTCGCCTCCAAAAATTGTGTAATTGGCAAGTGTAAATGCAGGGAAATGGTCGACCGTGTCAGGATAACACCGGCAATATTCTCCATCACTTAACATTTCACTCCTGTAAGTAGCTTCAAATACCCGACTTGCGGCATTTTTGGGAGTAGGTAATATAATTTCATTTAGATAATCATAACGGGAAATACCGTTACTGGTAGCAATAATTGCAATATGGTCCGTTTGAATAAAACCATTGTTTTTACCAACGGCGTCTATTCCGATTGAATTAACGGTACCAGCTATTCCGTCTGATGCACCAATTACTTTTACAATGCCCTTTTTATATTCTAAAACAGTAGTAGAATTGGTGGCAATAAATACCGTGTCTTGACTGCGGCCCGCTATATCAATGAATTGCAAATTGCTATAATTGCTGAACTCTCTGGTATAATTTTCAACAACTTTCGTGATACTATTTATACGGTAAACTTCATTGTTTTGCGCCAATACCCATAAGTAAGGATCATTAAAATCGCGTTTTACTTTTAGAATGTTTTTTCCGGCCAAAAATGTTCCATTCAAATGAAAATCTACATCCTGTTGGCTATAGCCTTTATAGACGGAAAAAATAAGGGCAAGTACCAACAGATAGCTTAAGCGCATTATTAAGGTTTTACGTTTAAATAATATAAAGGTTTAAGTAGTGCAATTTATGAACACAAAACTTCATAATTGTAGATTTACGTTGTGCTATATTCTACTGGTCTCCGGATGGGAGACGCAAGCATGAAAATATAATAGCTTATTTATTCTTATTTAGCACAGTAAAATTGATTTTAATAGTACTACCAACATCATCAACTAATGTTAGGGTGTGCATGCCAGGCGGTGGTTCCAAAGCCATTTGATGAAAATCTTTAGTAGTCCCCATAAATTGATCGTCCAAATGCCAAAATACCTTTGCACCCGGTTGGCGATGCGCGGCATTGCAAATAATGCTCCCGCGTATACCATCAGCCTCTAAAGGGATATAAACTTTGGCGCCATTTTTAGGATAAATTAATTCCAGCGGTTGGGCTTTGTCCGCCTCTGCGCAGTCGCTTCTAAATGGTGGCAGGGTGTGATACTGATAGTTTTTCGCCCTATAGTAATATTCCATTGATGGCGGGAGCACAAACCAATTTTGGTTGATGATCTGGTCGGGCGCCACACAATCGCTGTTTACCTGGTATTGCTTATTTTTATCCAGGTGTACCAATTGATGATATGGGCATACAGGCGATTTCAAGCCACCTTGCGGTATATACATATCATCCGGGTTATCACAATATTCACCTGCTCTGAAACCACTTTGATGGCAAACTTTTATTTTTACCATTTCACCAACGGGCTTCTCAAACCAATCGCGGGTTACCGGCAGCAGACGGAAGATCTCGAACATGGCAGGTGCAGCAGTATTGATACCCGTTAGGTTGGGCCTGCCTTCGCCCGATGTGTTGCCTACCCAAACACCAACCACGTATTGGGGCGTTATGCCTATTGCCCACCCATCTCTAAAACCAAAGCTCGTACCTGTTTTCCAAGCCACACGCTGGGTTGATCCAAATTGCTGCCACAGCATCTCCTCGCCGGGGCGCATCACTTCTTCCATGGCTTCCAGTGTATAATAGATAGACCCTGCGTCAAGCAACCCGGTCTTTTCCAGCTCCGGCTTTTGGTAGATGGCCGGCGCATAAACCGGCGAATGGTAATCAGCAGGGTCGTATTTACCATTATACTTTTTGTAATGGTTCAATACCCTTGCCATATCGGCGTATGTACCGGTAAGTTCCCATAGGGAGTTTTCGCCACCACCTAATATTAGCGAAAGGCCATAGAAATCGGCAGGTTGTTTTAGTGTAGTGATACCTGTCTTCTTCAAAAAATCATAAAAGCGTTCGTACTTAAATTTTTGCAGTAGCTTAACCGCAGGTACATTTAATGACCGTGCCAGTGCTTTTGAGGCCGGTACTGCTCCATCATAACCAAGGTCGAAATTCTCAGGATGATAACCGGCTATTTGGGTCGGAACATCAGGCACCAAACTTTGCGGCAATATTAAACCATCGTGCAACATTGCAGCGTACATCAAAGGTTTTAAAGTACTCCCGGGACTACGTGGCGCATCTATCACATCCACGCTGCTTTCCATCAATGGGTCATTACTATGGTAGATGTTACCTGCATAAGCCAAAGCCGAGCCGGTCTCTACATCCAACACAATCGCCGCAATATTATTGATGTGATTTGTCCTCAAAACCATATGGTGCCGCTGGATGATATCTGTTACCTGCTGCTGCAGGTTGGCTTTAATGGTAGTAGTTATTCGCGTGTTGGTTAATGGCGCGGTTTTATGATCGCCAATAAACCTGGCCAGTAAATGTGGTGCTGTTTGTGGTAAAGGTACAGGCTTATCCGGCATGGGTTCCATCTTGGATAGCGTCGCCGTGCTCTTGTCAATAATGCCTTTGCCATACAGCTTATCCAAAAGCAGATTGCGTTTCTTTAATAATGTCAGCCGGTTTTTGCCGGGATGGACCAACGACGGTGAGTTAGGTAGAACCGCCAATGCCGCCATTTCTCCCCATGAAAGCTTATCCGGGCTGCGGCCAAAGTACCGCCATGATGCGGCATCCAGCCCAACTACATTACTACCGAATGGCGCGTTACTGGCATAAAGGGCCAGCACTTCGTTCTTGCTACGGGTGAGCTCCAGTCGGAGTGCCATCACCATTTCCAGCATCTTATTCCAAAAATTACGGCGGTGATGCGTGGCCAATCTCACCACCTGCATGCTGATGGTGCTTCCACCGCTGGTCACATGGCCCAATCTCAAATTCTGCCTGATGGCTCTGCCAAATGCCAGTATATCTACTCCGGGATGGTGCTCAAAGCGCTTATCTTCAAAAGCGATAATGCATTGCTTAAATTTATCGGGCACATTGGCATTGTAAGGAAACCGCCACTGCCCATCCGAAGCGATGGAGGCACCCAGCAGCACACCATCGCTGTCGTCTATCACATAAGATGTCGGACTGTTAAATAAACGGCCTGGCAGGCAAAACCAAAACAGCAGCAACACTACCGTTATCGCTAACAGTATTGCCGCTTTTGTTTTGGTCATCCAGCGCTTAACGGAGTGATGATATCGTTTTTTGACGCCATTGCTATTATTTAACGACTTCAACCCAGCTTCCCTTCTCTAATGCGTTGATGGATGAATTATACATGGCCTCGCAATACGTTGCTGGCAAATAATACCTGCCGGTGTAAGCCGCTGTAAGCATTACATAATAGGTAGCTGTCTGGCGTTCCTCCAACCGGAAATAAGTGTTTACCCTATCATCCCGGATATCCTGGTAATCTGATGGTGATGATTTATATACCTCATCGTTATTCAGCATCCGGGTGTTTAATATCTCCCAACCCGACGGGAAGATTTGGGTAAGCGCCATGTTATCGTAACGTCCCCTTTGTCCGGGGTTCCTGACGGTTACTTTAGCTATAAAATCAGCCCCTTGTTTAAGTGACGCCACATTTACCGGCTTACCGCCAAGTGTCATGTAGTTTACTTCCATCTCCAGCACGTCGGGGTTATTTGCGGTAACCGTCTCCTGCCCCGGTGTTGGCTGTCCCTGTTGTATCAGCCTTAAGTACAACATATTTTTGCCTGTGTTCTTCACCATTGCCTGCCCACCGTTGCCGTTCAATGCCATTTGCCATAGTGCCGACCCGGATTTAACCGTTCCGGTTACCTTGCCGGCCTGGTAATTAAAGAGCAGTTTATCCGGCGTTCTGTTTTGCCCGCTGTATTGGGCAATGGCCAGTAAAGAATAAGCGGTTGTCTGCGTGCTGTACCAAGAACCCTGCGAAAGATCTGCCGCAACAGATTGTAACAATCCGGCTGCTTTTTGCCTTTGGCCTAATAGTGTTAGCGTCTCTAATATCATAGCCTCATCACGCAGATCAGAGCCGTATGTTCCGAACATTTGGTTATAAGGTTTCACGGTTGTGCCGAGGCCCTTGATCATCTGTAAAGCTACTTCCGGCTGGCCTGCCAGTTTGTAGGCGGCGGCTAAGCGCCATTTGCCTTGCTCGCTTAAAAATTTGTACTCTTTTAGCCTGTTCATCGCACCCAATTCAGGAACGTGCGCCATTGCCAGCAAGTAAAGGCGGTAAGCTTGGGTCAAATCAGCTTCATAGTAGGTATAAGCGTCGGGTGCCCAGTTCAATGCTTTTTGCTTTTGATATTTCTTCCAGCCATCCATAAAGCCAACCGGTAGGGTATACCCTTTTGCTTGTGCTGCCAGCATAAAGTGGCCTGCATAATTGGTGCCCCACTCGTCGGCATCACCTTCACCCGGCCAGTAGCTTAAACCGCCGTTAACCAATTGGAAACCATTTAACCGGCCAATGGTACGTTTTATATTTTCCTGCACTTCGGCCTTTCTTGCGGCACTCAGATCCATTAATTGTTCCAGATAGAGCTGAGGAAAGCCTGATGAAGTAGTTTGCTCAATACAACCATGCGGATACTGGATGAGGTAGTTTAACCGTTTGGCCAGGTTCAATGCAGGTATTGCCGACACTTCCAACGTAGCTTTATTACTGCCTTGCATGCCAACTGCCGTATAGTTGCTATTCCAACTTTGGCCCGGAAGCAGTTGTTTTTCGATAATACGGGTTATAGGCGGATTGGGATTGCGGATATTTAATTCTACATCTTCTACCGACGTTTCATTACCGCTTTTGGCAATGATGCGCACTTTGCCTACACCCACCATATTCTTTACATCCATTTCAAAGGTCACCAATTGGTCGCCCGGCTTACTGAAGGTGATGTTACGCTGGTTGCCCTGTGGACTGTTAAACGTGGTCGATTGTACTTGTATGCTCACATTTTTTATATTGTTCTCCATTGCAAAAACGGTAACCGGCAGTTGGAATTTCTCCGAAGGACCAAGCACTCTCGGGAGTGTAGCTAATATCATTAGCGGCTTTTTAACGGCCACGGCCTTCTCGGCAAAACCATAGCTGCCATCATGCCCGGCAATTACCATTGCCCTTACCGAGCCAATATATTGCGGCAATGTGAATTTTTGCGTTTGCGATTCGCCTTTGCCTAAATAGAAGGGCCCAAGGAATTTTACTACCGGCTTAAAGCGGTTTACCGACACATTGCGGTTTGTGCCCAAGGAGCCATCACCACCAATACTCAGGATGCGTTCCAATCCGCCACCGAAAGCGCCTATTACATAATCGAACAGGTCCCAGGTTTTTACACCTAATGCTTCCCTCGCATAAAATGATTCATGCGGATCGGGGGTTTTAAAGTTGGTAAGGTCGAGGATGCCTTCATCCACAATGGCAATAGTGTAAGTCATTTCCTTACCCGATGCTTCTGAAACTGTTATAGATGACAGTGTCTGCGGCCTTATTTTATCCGGCATAATTATCACTGGTTTTAACACTGTTGCCGGGTTATCTACCTTGATGGGGATAGCGCCATACATGCGTATTGGTAGGTCATTTACTGTTTGTGAATGTTGTTGTAGCAGTGTTACGTTTACAAAAACATTTGGCGCCATGTTCTCGTCTATTTTAAACTTGTATTGAGTTTGGCCTTTTTTGGTATCCGTCCAAACTGCTTTTACTACCTTGCTGCCATTCTCAAAACTGATCAACGCACGGCCTTCGCTTCCTGTCGGGATGGTCAAAGTTGCTTCTTCGCCTACCTTGTAGCTCTTCTTGTCGGATGTAAAGGAGAGCATGGCTGCCTCGGTAGGGTTATCCTGCTGTAGGCGCTCTGCCCAGTTTGGCCAGTCAACATAAATGATTTTACCGGTGGAGTGACCCGTACTCTGGTCTTTTACTTTTATCAGGTACCGTCCCCAATCGTTTTGATTTATATGCAATGTCCATTTACCGCGGCCGTTGGTTAGCCTAACATATTGGGTGGTGATAAGCTTATTAAATTGGTTTTGGGTAAAGTTGCTCATCTCGTCGCTGGTTTGGTCCCACCACCAACGCCATTGAATTTTGTAAAGTTCTACATCCACATTGCGGATACCGGCAAACAGGTTGCCCTTTACGTCCACATCGGCAATATCTATCTGGTGATCTGTGCCGGTCGTCAACATATCACTTAACGAACTGCCCTTCGGGATTTTGATGCCCACATAGCCATTGTAAACGTTATATGGCTTGCTCACCTGCTGAATGCTAAAGTTACCACCCGGCTCAAATACCTTTACCAAAAAGTTAGCTTTCAGCTGGCCCGGCGCTTGTTCCTCTACATTGATATCCGCATCTATCGGCGTGGTACCGTTGGCATCTAAGCTGCCGTCAAAAACAGTTTGGCTTTGGGTGTTGAACGGCAGTGTTGGGTCATCAAATTCATAGCCCTCAAAGTTTTTAAAGCTGGTTGTTTGGGCCGATAAAAACGCATCAACTTTGGCTTTTAAGTTTTGAGCAATGCCACCGAATAGCCATTTCGCTGTTAACAGGCCTTTGCTGCCGCTACCCTTTGTGAGCTCTGCTTGATTGCCAAAGTTAAGATCAAGCTTTAGGCGGTTGGGCATAATGGTTTCTACCTTCAGACTTTTTTCGAACAGGGCTCCGCCTACCTTTACTTTGGCACTCCAGTTACCCGTAGGCGATGTAGTAGTGGTCGCGACGTGAAAACTGTAAAACCCATCAACCGATTTAGTTTTAACCAGCTTTTTGTAAAGCTGCCCCTGCGGATTATAAAACTCGAACTCTACCGGATGGTCAGGTGGTAAGGTTTTTAGCTTGTCTTCTAAGATGAAGGAGATAAATAGCGAGTCGCCGGGACGCCAAACGCCACGCTCGCCGTAAATAAAGCCTTTTAAGCCGTGCTGGATCTGCTCGCCGCTTACATCAAAGCGCGATAGTGGCAGGGCGTTACCATCATCCAGTTTTAAATAACCGCGTTCACTGCCTTTTTTGGCGACTAACAAATACGGTTTGCGTTTCAGCATAAAGGTGGCAAAGCCGTCGCCATCTGAAGTGCCTTTGTATATCACTTGTTTCTGGTAATCCAGTAGTTCTATAGTCACACCCGGCATGGGTTGCGCGGTTAAAATATTGGTAACGGCCACCATCATGCTGTTATCATTACCTCGCTTGGTTATCAGCCCAATGTTCGATGCGATAATATTTCGCGTTGCCCAGCGGTCCTTAGTATAATAGGATGCGCCGCAGGGGTCCTCACGTTCGTTCCAGCGGTAACCGGCCGGATAATAATTATCGTAACGGCTCCAAAAATCATCGTCCTCATCAATGCTACCGCTGTTGTTTCCACTGTCCGCAGTGTAATCGCCTTCGCCTTCTTCTTCGGTAACATCCTCCACAACCGATTTAATTTTACCAGCCTTACAATTATATATGGAGTACGACTGCCTGAACCCGATAACCACTCTGTAAATAGCGCCTGGCTCGGTACGCAGCAGGTGGTCAATATCCAGCATAAAGCGGTTCTTTTTGTTGAGGTTAAGACTGCGGTCATTATCCAGCCTTATGGTGGTTTGCACAACCGGTTTACCTACCTGCCTTAGTTGCTGCTCTCCATCGAAATTATTATTTTGAAAGTATTGCGGTACGTTATTTTCGTAAATCTTGATAATACTCACATCTACTGCATTTAAGTTTACGGCCTCAAAAGGCATCATCAGTTTGCCCGAGCTCGGTAATATTACACCCTTGCCCGGTATGCTAACGGATGGAAGCCTGTTCTCGAAAAACACATTGGCGTTGTAGTTGGTGGATAGTTTTTTGCGGGTAATATCTTCTATACCGGCAATGGCAAAGGCGCTATAATTGCCTTGCATGTGGTCGGGAGCATACAGCTTAACCATGCTGCCTTCAATGGTATAGGCCAGATCGGCTACATTACTCAGGCCCAGCAATCCGTTCAACTCCTGCCCTACGCGGATAGGGTTACTGAACTGGTATAGCACATATTGGTCCTGCTCCTGCATGGCTTTTATGCTCAGCAGTTTAAATGCGCCAATGGCCGGGATCTGGAACTGCTGATGCCCTTTTTTATTTACATCTAAAGCGTCCCCGTCCCAGTGCATGGTAAGCAAATTGATTTTACCGGTGCCCCTTGGCATATCGGTCACCACAAAATTGTGTGTTTTGGTTGACGGATGGTGCTGCCAGGTAATGGCAACCGCAGGAGCATATTCGGCGCTGATTAGTTTTTCAACCTTGGCAGCGTCCTCGTTATCGGCAGTTTGAATGGTGCCGGTCAGTTTCATTTTATCCAGAGATATTGCCGTCGCGCTTTGCAGGCCAAGAAACGTTATGCTGAAATCTGGCTTTATTGTTTTAAAGTCGAACTCAAAATGTTCCAGTTCGTCGGGGACCTTGGTGATAGCACCCAAGTCGAAATCCACATCGTAATTTTTATTCGGGTCGAGTTTCCCCTCGGGTTTAAACTCAATAGTTTGCGCATCTACCCAATAGGCCTTGCCCTTTACCGATGGCGAAAAACTAAACACTTCATCCTTCAGCTGCTCGTTCTGCGCATGTGTGGTTTGCACCTGGTTGGCCAGCTTAATGCGGATGGTGCTTTCCTTAGAGATAACCCCGGCTGTGTACGATTTAATATACTTACTAAAAGGCTGGTTATCGGTAGTTTTATTTTTGTGTTTGTAAAACCAAAACAGGGTAGTGGTTAAGATTAAGATGGTAGCAACGCCGGCAATAATAATATTGCGGCGCGAAAACCAGGTATTGGCAGCTTGCATATTTGTTGGTTAGGTTGTAACCAAATATAATTGAAAGCAAATGGATTTTTGTTGGCAGGGTTAAGATTTATTTGAGGTGACTAAGAAGTTTAATTAAGTAAATACAACATGCTGATGATTGCTATTAGCTATATTTCGTTTCCCTTCCAATTAACAACTTATAACAGTAAAAAGATACAGTAGCCAATCAATTTGTTTTAATTTTTTCTACATCGGTCATTTCCATGATCTTGTCATATGCGGCGGTCTTAATTAATAGGTTAAACGTTTCAAATCACCTATAAAAGAGTTCGAGATTCTTCGACTACGGGCTACTTAAAACAGTATTAAAAGATGCTAATAAAAACCATTTTATGCACCAATTCGCAACAAAAAAGATTGTATTTCGGTGCGTACCTAAATGTGAAATCGCTATGCACCGAGTTGTTCATATTTAATTGATCGTCAACCTGTTCAGCGAGTGAACATCTTGGTAAAAGCAGGCTACAAACTTACTTTTGTTTTCACTTTTAAGCTTGTAATATGAAGAGTAATTTCCACCTGCTTTTTTACCTGGGAAAGCAAAAAACTACAAAGACGGCCCTCTGCCTCTACATGCGCATTACCTGTAGACGGTAAGCGGGCAGACATGTCTGCCCGGACCCACCTGCGATCCTGCAAAATGGAGTAGCTATAATCCGCGCCTGGATCATATTTAGCACCATTATTGTCTCTTTTATG
Organism: Mucilaginibacter sp.; assembly: GCA_028288285.1. Lineage (GTDB taxonomy): Bacteria > Bacteroidota > Bacteroidia > Sphingobacteriales > Sphingobacteriaceae > Mucilaginibacter. The sequence continues at coordinate 6,033 of JAQBNZ010000092.1, read as the reverse complement.
TAGTGTATCTTAATTTAATTACTAAATAGTTAAAAAAAGAAATTTAAACTTAATTTTTAATTAGGTAATTAAGTATTTAGAAAGTATATTCGAGTCATCTAAGTTATAGCATTACAAGGTTTTACAACCTGATAAACAGATTTAGCAAAACGAGTATTTAGATAATAATAAAAAACCATATCATTTTATTATTAATAGCTAATCATATAAACTTTTAACCTAACCAGTACTTTGTTTATGTATAGATTTTTACTTGTTTTTATTATTCTTTTAATATTATCTCATTGTACCTGTAAGCTTTTTGCTCAGAATACCCAGATAAGAGGTTTTATTGATGGAACGTCTACTTACCAAAAGGGCCAGGTCAGTTTTGGTTTTGAAGAGCAGGATTTGTTTATTACTTCTCAACTAAATGATCGTATTTCCTTTCTGGGCGAAAGTGTGTTTAAATTTTCGCCTGCTTCTTCTACTGATTTTAATGTAAGTATTGAACGTGTAGTTTTTAAATACAATTATGCGGGTAATAACAACCTTTTGTTTGGCAAACATCATACACCTATTAACTACTGGAACGACACTTACCACCATGGCCGTGTTTTTTTCCCCACCATTTACCGCCCACTTTTGTTTGATGCAAACATTATTCCGTTGCATACAACCGGTATAAGCTTGCAAGGCCAAAACTTAGGTGACCTAAAATTTGGCTATGATTTAATGGTTGGTAATGGTTTAGGCTCAACCGATATACAGGATAATGACAAAAGTAAATCTGTTACCGCTGCTGTACATTTCAAACCAGTTGAGGGATTACGCATTGGCACTTCATATTATCATGATATTGTTTCTAAAGGCGCTACACTTCATGGAAGTACACAAGCAATAAAGCATCAGGTGAATCAAAATTTGTTTACGGGTTCTGTTGCTTATTTCGGAAAAAGATTTGAAGTGCTGGCAGAATCTACATTGGCCTATAATCATACAGACACAACCGGAACTAAGCGAACAACGGCTTCTTACATTTATGCCGGTGTAAGGGTAACAAATAAGCTGGTGCCATACGCTAAGGTAGAAAGGTTAAATTATCAGCAGGGAGAAATATATTATCATAAAGATAATACGACATCTTTTATTGGCGGCATCAGATATGAAATCAATTACCTGGCGGTTATTAAGCTGGAATATGAGCACGATAACCGTGAAATTGCAGGCCGGTTAAACAGAGTTACGGCACAGTTTGCCATAGGTTTTTAATAAAATAATTGTTAAAAAAAGCATTTTACCAGTGAAAACATTTATTATAAAAATAGCCTACATTCATATCCTCATCTTTGCGGCTTGCCTGTCTGTAAAGGCTCAAGACGTGCCACTCACGGTTATTAGTAATGGTAAAGGCACGCCTGCTGATTTAACACTGGCTGAGTTAAAATCAATATTAAAAGGAGAAAAACTACGCTGGAAAGATGGTACCAAAGTAGTAGTAGCTTTAATGAAGACTAATACGCCTGTGGGCATAAGTACTTGCAGGAAGGTTTATAATATGAGCGGAAATGATTTAAATAAACTTTTTTTAGCGTTGGTATTTCAGGGTAAAGGCGAAGCACCAACCTTCTTTAATTCAATTAATGAACTTCAAACCTTTATCAGCCAAACACCCGGAGCTATTGGTGTGATAGAATCAACAGCAACTAATACTGAAAAGGTCATTCATATTGACGGGAAAAAATCTATCTGACATATAAATAAGACAAAATGAAATATGCAGGCGGCACTACCAATACCAGTACTTAAATTATCCAATATCCGGTTAACCGTAAAAACCAAAATCTGGATGACAGTTTTAACGGTGGTACTGATGTTTGCCTTTTTTATTTTGTTTTATTTTCCGGCTGCACAGGAAGCTTACCTGCTTAAGAACTACAATAAAGAAATCCAGAATCTTGCCAATACGGTTTCTTTAGGTGTTAAAATTGCCCTGAAAGAACAAAATTTTGAAGGTGTACAAACTGCTATGGACTTTGTAAAAAAAGATTCACATCTGGAATTTGTAAGCCTGGTTCAGATAGATACTGTTTGGAATAGCAATCACACCCGTTTTAAAATAAAAAAAAAGGTTTTTAAAACTTACCCCGAAAATGTAAAAGTGAATACAAATGCTCAATCAGATCAGTTTCGGATAGTTAAGCGATCTTCTTTTACAACGCCAATGATGACCGGCGAAATTATGCTTGGTTTAAACACTTTAGAGATAGCAAAAAGTAAAAGGCAAATCCGGATAACTTCTTTAATTGTTAGCTCAATTGTTTTTGTAATTGGTATTTTAATGGGTTTTATACTGGCTAAAAACATTTCTGAACCTGTTTTACAACTTAGGGATGCCGCAAACCGCGTTAGCCAGGGAGATTTGACGCAGCGGGTTAAAAATAATTCAAAAGATGAAATTGGTGAACTGGGGGTGGCTTTTAATAAAATGGTGAATGATTTAGGTATTGCCAGAAGAGAAATTGAAGAACGGTCTAATGATTTAATGAAGCAACAAAAAAAAATAACTACCCAACGAGATCAATTGGCTGAAACGGTTAATGTATTGAAGACTACACAGCAACAACTTATTCAGGCTGAAAAATTAGCTTCTTTGGGAGAAGTTACCGCAGGCATTGCCCACGAGATACAAAATCCGTTAAATTTTGTGAATAACTTCTCCGAGGTTTGCATAGAACTGATAGATGAAATGAAGCAGGAATTAACCAATGGAGATGAAAGTGACGCTATTATAATTGCAAGTAATATTAAACAGAATCTGGAAAAGATACTCAACCATGGTAAGCGGGCGGATGGTATTGTTAAAAACATGTTGCTGCATTCACGAGACAATTCGGGTAAAAAACAGCCAACCGATATCAACGTCCTGGCAGATGAGTATCTGAGGCTAAGTTATCATGGCTTAAGGGCAAAGAATAAATCTTTCAATTCAGGAATGATCACAATATATGATCAGGGTATACCAAAGTTAAATATCATTCCTCAGGATATTGGCCGGGTATTGCTCAACTTGTTTAACAATGCTTTTTACGCGGTGCAGCAAAAGCAGAAGATAGAAGGAAGCCAATACACACCAGAGGTAAGAGTAAGCACAACACTGAACGGGCAGTTTGCAGAGGTGAGGGTGTGGGATAACGGAACAGGGATACCCAAGGAGTTAAGAGACAAGATATTACAACCATTTTTTACCACTAAGCCAACAGGTGAGGGTACAGGGTTAGGCTTGTCATTAAGTCATGATATTTTGGTGAAAGGGCATGGAGGGAAAATCGATATACACAGCAAAGAAGGTAAGTATACGGAGTTTATCATTTCTATTCCTGTTTAACTCCAGCAGTGGTTCATAAAGCTTTTAAAGGCCGTATGAAAGGCAGGCTCTTATGAGTGCGCCTAATGGAAGCTACCCCTGATAATGCCGGTATTCCCTTTGCCGCGGTCAGTAAAGCTTACTTTATTTCCACTACTACAATTTCATTCCCATACAAGTCAGCACAATGGAAAATTTTATTCCGGGGTTAGAACAGGTTCCGTCTTAATTTTTACCGATTAATGCTTTGTTCCTTAACAATAAGCAACCAAACTCCGGACATAATTGTATTAGATGAACCCACAAATAACCTGGACATTCAAAACATTAAAATTTTAACGGATGCAATTAGTCAATATAAAAGGACACTCATAGTTGTGTCTCACGATGAATATTTTTAAAACAGATAAACGTGGAGCATTCGATTATTATGGAGTAATTACTACTTTGTATTAATCGCAATGAAGCCTGTAAAGATATTACTGCTAATATCCTTGGAAAATTGGTTCTATAATCTGGGGTTTTGGGATTTACCGCACTAATCTTCTACACTATCTTTGAACCATGAGAACATCCGAAATGAAAAGAAAAGATCCAAATGAACTGCTAAAAGGCAGGCTTTTACACCTTTATTGGCAATTTTACCAATTATTATATATCCTTTATAAATAAAAAAAACCACCGTTTTTCGGTGGTTTTTTACTTCTCATTAGATAGATGCGCTTAGCAGGATAATTGTTTAGACCTCTTCTGTAAGTTGAATATTTGCACTTAACTTAATGTTTTCGCCAAGTGCAAGGCCGCCACTTTCAGTTAAGGCGCTGTAAGTAAGGCCAAATTCTTTTCTGTTGATTGTACCGGTAACTTCAAAGCCAATTTTAGTATTTCCGTTAAAATCTTTAGCAATACCTCCAAGCTCCGCCTCTAATTCTACAGACTTGGTTATACCTTTTATGGTTAAATCGCCTTCCAGTTTATACTTGTCAGCTTTTGCTTTTACAAAGGATGTGGATTGAAAGGAAATATGAGGATGATTTTCCACATCAAAGAATTCGGCAGATTTAAGATGTTCATCGCGCGAGGTCTGGTTGGTATCTATACTGCTTACATCTACTGAAAAATGTATCTCAGCATATTCTAAATTATCTTCCTTGCTGGTTGCGCCACCGTGAAAATTTTTGAAGAAACCGGTAACGGTAGAAATTACAAGATGTTTAACTTTAAATTGCACTTCGGAATGCAGGGGATCTACGATCCATTTTTTTGCTACCATTTTTTTTATAGTTAGAGTTTTTTGCTAATAATAACAGCTCGGCACATTCATGTGCTTTGCTGTTTCATTAATTAAATGAAAAGCAAAATTCTTGTTTAATCCATCTAACGGCAATGCCATTATTCCTGTAAAAAGAACCACAATTACTGTTTATTTTTAAACGATGATGGATTGAGGCCGGCGTAGTGCTTAAAAAAGCGACTGAAGTGAGAACTGGTATCAAATCCTAATTGATCAGATATTTCTTTTATACTGTAGGATGAAGATGACAGCAGGTACTGTGCTTCCAGATAAAGTCGATTATGGATTACATTTAAAGCTGTTTGGCCAGTTTCTTTTTTTACCAGCTCAAATAGGTACTTAGGGGTAACATTTAAAATATCCGCGTACTCCTTAACCGTGCGGAGCATTAAAAAGTGTTCATCAACCAGCTTTTTAAACTGATAAACCATATAATACTGCCTGCTAAGATACCGTGCCGAGTTTAAAAGGCATTTCTCACACGCGCGGTTCATCTCATACAGCAACTCTACTAATAGTAATTTTACCATTTGCAGGTAAAACGGCCGGCCCTGTTTACATTCATTATCAATCTTTTCAAACAATTCTTTAATTACACCGTAATTGTCCTCATACAGATTATACAAAGGGGCAACTTCAGGATTTACCTCCACCAGTTGATTTAGTATATCTTCACGTATAAAGCTGCCGGAAAGGAAATCATGCTTGAAAAGAACCATGTATAGTAACAGATCTTCTGATGCATTTTGATAAGAGTTAATATAACGAGGAGAAACAAAGTGCAACGAACCGGGCACTACGTTAAAGGTAAAGGGGCCAACAGTTTTCTCACAACAACCTTTTAAGCACAAAATAACAGCATAATGATCTGTTTTAATAGGCAGTCCTTTTGTAAGGCCGCCTTCGTTACTTAGTACAGTAAAGTTATCAAATGGCAGTGCATCAGCGTATTTATTAATTCCGAAGCTTTCGGTTTTCTTTTCCTGCGACAGATAATATTTAATTGTTGAAGGAATATCCAATATCTTACCGTTCTTTCCCATACTTATTCTAAAACAATTTATTTTCTAATCTTGACCGCCTGCAAAATACCTCCCAATTAAGTGTTGATATTCGGGATGTTTATTTAGGTAAATGATAAGAAGCGGGCATTTAGGAATCATTTTATAGTCTTGATTATTTATATAATTAAAAGTTTGTTCTGCCAGCTTTTTAAAAACGTCTTTTCCTAATAAAGAGTACGGAATATAAGTATTATATAAGGTTAAGGTACCTAAGTGATCCTCGTACTCAATATATGCGGTTTCTTCATCAGTATGAATTTCAAAATGATGAGCAACCAAATTGTGGTAAAATGAAATTTGCATTGTTCAAATAGTTAAACTCAAAAATA
>JAQBNZ010000227.1 GCA_028288285.1 Mucilaginibacter sp. | reverse complement strand
GTCTTCTCGCTTATCTCGTAGCTATCGCTAAGTGCCTTTGATACTGTTGATGCCGAAAGATTTAACGCTCTCCCGATGTCGCTAATGGTAATAGCATTAAAATTCATATACGCCCACTTATCTTTAAGATTATTCTGTATCAGCTATTTTAAAGAATAAAATTACATAATTTTTGGCTGTATTGCCGATAATTTGACTTACCCGGTCTTTGCTTCGCTCAACCACCCTCTCTACGCTGCGTGTAAAGAGGGAAAGGAAGCATTTAGTCGCTCGGCTACTGCCGGGTGACAACGATTGGAGCCGTTGTTGGTATTGTCACCAACAACCCGCCATGTATTCCAATTTTCTAATCTTCCACCCTGCCAAACGGTTGTTGGTGACAACACCAACAACGGCGCGAAATTCCCCTCTTGAGAGGGGGCGCGTCGGTGGTGCAGCTGCAGGGATGTGTTATTCACGCACAAAGGACACACCCCTACACCCTCTCAAGAGGGGAATCGCACAACCCGCTCGCTTCTTTTTAATCTTTGGAACACTCTTAGGCCTGAGCCGAGCGACTGCTGGTGGACTATACTCCACCAAAAATAGAGAACCCGCCATCAACACAAATCATTGAGCCGGTTACAAATGCGGATGCATCGCTTAACAGCCATACCAATGCGCCAATCAGCTCATCTGGGTTACCGAAGCGTTTAAATGGGGTTTGTTTAATAACCAGTTCGCCACGCTGGGTATAACCGCCATCGGGTGTGGTAAGCAGGTTACGATTTTGTTCGGTAAGGAAAAAGCCCGGTGCAAGGGCATTCATCCTAATGGCATCACCATAACGGTTAGCTACTTCAACCGCAAACCATTGGTTATAGCAATCAACAGCGGCTTTCCCCATATTGTAACCTAATACTTTGGTAATGGCCCGTTTAGAGTTCATGGATGATATATTAACTATACTTCCCTTGCCTGTTTTGGCAATGGCTGCACCAAAAACCTGCGTTGGGATCAATGTCCCCCAGGTGTTCAGATCCATTATCTGTTTCATACCCTCAAGGTTCATGTTAAAAACATCCTCGTCTGGCTGTAAAACGCCTTGCGGACCGTTGCCACCCGCAGCATTAACCAATCCATCAATACGGCCAAAAGCAGCTAATATTTTTTCACGTGCCGCAGTTAGTTGCTCCACGTTCATGGCATCGGCTACTAATGCAATAGCTTTACCACCGTTTTTATTAATGGCATCGGCACGCTCTTCAGCAACTTGTTGGTTACGGCCTAATATGCCTACTGCACCGCCTGCAGCAACAATGCCGTTAATGAACGAATTACCTAAAATGCCGGTGCCGCCGGTTACTACAATTACTTTTCCGGCTAATGAAAACTGGTTTTCCACTTTATATCTTTATTTTATTTCTATCTAATATCTTTTATTGCAACGGCATCCATATCGGTGTAGTCGAGGTTTTCGCCCGCCATGCCCCATATAAAGCTATAGTTTGATGTTCCGCCGCCCGAGTGAATACTCCATGGCGGCGATACTACAGCTTCGTAATTATCAACCAATATATGCCTTGTAGCATCGGCTTCGCCCATGTAATGAAATATCTTTTGCCCGGCTTGCAGATCGAAGTAAAAATAAGCCTCCATACGCCTGTCATGCACGTGCGACGGCATAGTATTCCATATGCTGCCGGGTGCTAGTATAGTTAAACCAACTACCAGCTGGCAGCTTTGTATTCCATCTGCATGAATATATTTATTTATTACACGCTCATTGGCATTTAAACTATCCCCTGCTTTAACTTTAACGGCTTCGTTATTAGTCATTAGCCGGGTTGGGTATTGGGTATGTGCCGGGCACGATAACAGGTAGAAAACTGCCGCTTGTGTGCTATTCTTACTGCTAAAGCTAACATTTTTAACTCCTTTGCCCAGGTACAGGCAATCCATTTTATTAACCTGGTATGCTATGCCATCAGCAATAACTTCGCCGTCGCCGGCTACATTAATAATGCCTATCTCCCGTCGTTGTAAAAAGAAATCGGCACGCAGGTTACTGTAATTCTCCAAATTAATGGTTTTGCTTACCGGCTGCACTGCGCCTACTATCATACGATCATAATGGGTGTAAACGCAGTTAAGCTCATCGTGCTTAACTAAGCCGCTTAACAGGAAACGCTCTCTTATCAGATCGGTTTGGTAAGTTTTAAAATCGTCGGGGTGTACGCTATGTATAATTTTCAAGGTATTCTGCTTTATAATTTGATTAACGGGGCAATAAACAATTTTACAATTATCGTATATAATTAAAGAGCCGGCAAACACATATTTCTACGCAAACGTTGTAGATGGCAATTGGTATATAAAAGCTAAACCCTGCTTTATAATAAAGAAATATTTAACTAAAACGTTTTCGCAAAATTAATCATTACAAGATGGTTATATAAGCTATAACTTGTATAATTGGATTATAAACCAATTTATACATCAACCAGTACCTCAATAACCAGTATTGTAAAGCTTATAAAACTATGAAAAACTTAAAATTTATTATTTTGACAATCATCACTGCATTTATCAGTAGTAGTGCTGTGGCACAAACAGCAGCCGAATGGACCAATAAGCTAGCCCAGCAATGGGTAAAAAAGGGCGAATGGCGTAACGGAGTCAAAGCTAACCTGCATGAATCTTCCAACAAGGTTGAGTTTGCTAAACAATACCATGCCAATAAAGCAATGTGGGATAAGGCGTTTACTTATTTAAGCAATCCTCGCCTGGATACTATTGCCCCTGGTAAATATGCAATTGATGGCGACAATGTTTTTGTAATTGTAACCGATGGCCCTACAAAAGAGATTGATCAAGCAAGCTGGGAAGCCCACCGTAAATACATTGATGTGCAATATGTAATTAGGGGAAAGGAATTGATAAGCGTAGTTCCGATTGAGAAAGCCACTCTTACAAAGCCTTATGACGCAGCCAGAGACGCTGCCAATTATACTGGCAAAGGCGAAGATTACATAGCATATCCCGGCACATTCCTTTTATTGTTCCCTGCAGAAGTACACCGCCCAAGCGTTAAGGTTGAGGGTTTTGATGTGGTGAAGAAAATGGTTGTTAAAGTAAAAGTAAACTAATTGCCGGTCCTGCAGATACAAAAAAAGCCGCTTCCTTAATTGAAAGCGGCTTAATTATAACCCAACCGTTATATCTTTACAGGATATAGAACACCTTTGATTTGTTGTATGATGCACCAACAGGCACTTCTTCCTGCTTAAAGTTTTCTTTTAGCATTTGTTTAATATCGCGCTCAATGGTTCGCGATATGGTGGTAGTTGGCGTATCAGTTGGTTTGTTCTCAAATGGGTCCTGTAGATGGATAGCCATGTTCTCTATCAGAAAAAATGATGAAGCTATAGCAATAACCAGCGGGACCTCTACCACACCAAAAAATTCAATTAATCCAAATGGCAACAACAATATAAACAGTAATACCGAAAAGTGTATATAAACACTATAAGTAGCCGGGAAAACCGTGTTTTTGATACGTTCGCAGCCACCCATTGAGTTAGAGAAGCGTACCAGCGTCTCATCTATTTGTATCTGCTGAAATTCATTTATCCACCCCAGTTTAAAGGCACTGCGCAGATCGGCGCCTTGCAGTTCAAGTAAAGCCAATGGAATGTTATCGTACTTTTTAATATGTTTTATATCCCCGGCACTAATTAGCCTATCCAGATCCTGTAGTGGGTCCTGCTTGCGCAGGTGCCGGCTTAAACTATAGCACCAGGCAATTTGCCTTTTGGCCACGCGTTCGCAAAATGCTTTTTGCTCAGCCTCGCCATAAGGCGTATCAACAAAGGTTAATAGCTGACGGGTTAGTGTACGCGTATCATTTACAATAGCGCCCCAAATGATACGAGCCTCCCACCAGCGATCATAAGCCTGATTTGATTTAAAGGCCAGCAACAATGATATTACCGTACCCAAAATGGTTGGCACAGCAATAGGAATAGAAATGCGGGTAAAATGAAAATTGTTGTAAATAATGGCTATAAGTATAGCATACACAGCCACCATTGCCACTTCCTTTTTTATTTTTCCGAAGATGTATTTAGCAGGTATATTTTCTTTTAATAACATAGGATAGATTTGTTAGATGTTTTTAAACTTCGGTTAATAGTTCTTCATTGTAAACAGGTGTAAGTCGGGGCTGCCTTACCTTTGCATAAGTTTTTGTATTGACACTAATTAGAGGCAGGCCGCATTTTTTAACCAGTACGGATGCATCAATGCTTGATTTATGGAGCGGCTCAGAAGTACAAGCTTCTGAATTCACTATCCCGTCAACCTCGTTAACTTCTATAAAGTTTTTAAACATGCTTAATGTGCTGCCATATAAAAACTCTATCCTTACCTTTTTTATACGCGGGTATTGTAAGCGTAACAGGTTGCAGCGTTCATAAAATTCGTCGCTTACTTTTTCGTATTCGCGGCTGCGTTTACTCAGCATCAACAGGTCGGTTATTGAATCTGAAAGTTTAAATACATGGATGAAGATTAGACTTAGCTCTTCGTTCTTAAACTGGCTGCAAAGTTCGTGTATGCAATCTAATGACGCTGGTTGATAGTCGGTAGGGATTAGAATGGTTTTCATAAGTGTTCTGTTTTATTTTTATGCTTAATTGTTTACTTACACAAAACAACAACACACTCATTAAAATCAATTAAGACACTTGTTAGAATTTGATTAGAGTTTATATTATTTTAACGGAGATAACAGACTAAATATCAGCGCATTTTGTTTTTAATACTAATAAAAATCAAGAAGATGACCCAACTTATTAGAAACTGATTAGAACCACGATGCTTAAAATGCAGGAAGCTGAATTATTGCGCTACAGGCAGCAAAATCTGTATCTCGGTGCCTACCTGTTCTTCGCTGCGAATGCCAATGGTACCCTTGTGCAGGCGGATAATATTGAGAGTAAGTGGCAGCCCAATGCCATGCCCTTGGAATTTTCTTGTATTTGAAGCCCTGAAGAACGGCTCAAAAATATGCGGCTGCTCTTCTTCGGGGATACCTATTCCGGTATCGGTTACTTTTATAATTATGCGGCCGTTATCTGCGGATAGCTGTATTTTAACCGGACGGTTATCAGAATATTTACAGGCATTTAGTACAATGTTACTTACAGCCAGCTGTAGCAGATTGCTATTCCCCTCGGTATATAACAAAGCTTCATTATCCGGCAGGGCCGAAAAATCAATATCAATAACACTTTTCCTGTCTATTCTTTTAACTGAATCAACAACGCCCATCACCAGTTCATCTACCCTTATTTTTTGCCAGTTTTGTTTTTTCCCGTCGAAACCTGTTTGGGCTAACCCAAGTAAGCTTGCTAAAATATGGCCCAGCTTTTCAGCCTCTGCAAGTATTGTATTTACAGATGATTTTGTATCATCGGGTATCCTGTCACTTTTTAAAAGCAGTTCTGTTTCGCTGGTGATGATGGTGAGAGGGGTACGCAACTCATGCGATGCATTACTCACAAAATTGTTTTGGGTTTCAAAAGAGGTCTCTAACCGGGTAAGCATATTGTTAAAGGTGAGTACCAGTTCGGCAATCTCATCTTTACCACGTACTTCATCTAACCGCAGGTGCAGGTTATTTGCCGAGATATTTTTAACGCTTTTAATAATGTGCCTAACCGGCTGTACCGTATAATAAGAAAATACAGTACCAGCCACATAGGTGAGTATAATGGATATAATAAAGATGATGAGCAGCACTTTTTTTAACTGATCCAATTCCTTAAAGCCATAAGGATCTGTAGCGGCAACTATAACAATATACTTAGCCTGGTTCTTGTTAAATACAGCGCCTGCATAAAAATGGTTTTGCTCAGTATATCGGGCCTTTTTGTTTTCGAGGATGTTACGGTAAAATTCATCAGGCAGGTTTATCAGTTTAGTGTAGGGTGGTTGCCTGGCAGTATCAAGCTTAATGATGTATTCCTGTTCGTTCTCCAATTTCTCGAGGTAGCGGGTACGCACGTGCTGATAAGCGGCAGATTGCTTATGCGGATCAATATTGATCTCGGCAGAAAGGTTTACACGGGCCTCCAGTCGTTTAAAAAAATCCTCAAAGTTAAATTCAGATACAAAGTAAAAGATGGACGCGTTGAGCAACACCAAGCCAATAGCTGATATAACAAAGAAAAGCAGTGTGATTTTAGTTTGAAGCTTCATCCACAGTTTCTTCCTTAAAAATATAGCCCATACCAAAAACCGTATGTATAAGTTTGGTATCGTAGCCGTTATCAATTTTTTTCCGCAGATAGTTTACATATACATCAACCACGTTGGTACCCATGTTAAAGTCAATATCCCACACATTTTCAAGTATCTGTATGCGGGATAGTACCATGTTTTGGTTCTTTACAAAATATTCTAACAGGTGATATTCTGTAGCAGTAAGCGAAATTAGTTTGCCATTACGCTTGGCGGTTTTAGATACGGTATCTACCTCGAGCCCGGCAATGCTCATAACACTTTTTGGTGTGCTACCTGCCTTGCTACGGCGTACCAGTGTACGGATACGGGCCTCCAGTTCGGCAAACTTAAAGGGTTTAGCAAGGTAATCATCGGCACCGTTGTTTAGGCCGGTGACAATATTTTCGGTACTTGATAGGGCCGTTAGCATCAGTATGGCAACAGTTTCATTCTGTTTACGAATCTCTTTGCAAACCTGTATACCGTTCATCCCTGGCAACATAATATCCAGTATAATTATATCAAATTGGTGGTTCAGTGCCATTTCCAAACCCATGTTACCATCGGCGGCAACACTCACCTCCATGCCAGCCCCTGTTAAACCTCGCACAATTACCGATACCAATCCGGCTTCATCCTCAACAAGCAATACTTTCATTCAATGTGTAATTTTGGAAAAATAAACCATATTTCCCAATAAAGGTTTTTGGTTGATTAGGCCCTTTTGCTAACTCGATAACAGCTTTATTTTGATGAGGTTTAACTTAATGTACTTTCAGACATCTCCTTCCTCTTGCTTTTAGCAGTGGCCGGCATTGTCTTCATGCTATCTTTTCTCAGTAAGTTGATAACTACATAAGCCCCTATCAATGCCGGGAAAAATAACAGGAAAGAACGTTGCAAAAGAGTAAATATGGGCAGTAATGCGGTGGGTACTATCTTGCCAAACAATACTGAAATACCAACCTCGGCAAAACCGCTTCCGCCGGGGCTTGGTGCAAAATAAATCATGAATTGAATTAGTACCTGTATGGATATTACCTGTACCAGGCTTGCATTAACGCCTAAGCCCAATAATATTACATATTGCAGGCAGTATTTATTTAAATAAAGCACGGTGGTTATCACCAAACTAAGTGGGAATAACGACGGATTTTGCTTGAGAATAACGCTGCAGGTTTGCTGATATTTATTAATACCTGAATAAGAACTGTTAGCCCATTTGGTTAAATCCCCTCGCTTTTTTGGAAATAAAGAAGACAGGCCGTTAGCTATTTTGCGAATGATTACACCTACCCAAACCGGTTTCCAAAAGGCAAGCAAGAACGCCATTAAAAGCACGAGGAAAAAGCTAAAACCATATCTAAGCATAGCCGGGATAATTCCGCTGATAGTGCTGGTATCCATCATCATAATAGCTACAAAACCAGCCAGTGGCATAAAAATTAATGTTGCGCCCAGGTTTATCAGGTTTATTGCAAAAGAATCAATAAACGTAACTCCGGCGCTTGTATAAACATATATCTGAGCCGGGCCGGCACCGCCATGTGCGGGTGTAACCGCGCCCATAAACATATTTGCAACGTTGGCCCTAAAGCTAACCCATGCAGATACCCCGGGGTTTAGTTTACGGATATAAATATGGTTGCGCCATCCTCCCAAAGTTAAATCGGCGGCCAGCATTAAAAAACAAATAGCAATGTATTTATAAGAAATATGCGTTAAAGCATTTAAAGTACTGCCTGTATTTGTGTAAAAAAATATACCGGCAATGGTAATAACCGTAATTAATGCAAACCAAAAAGCGCCATTAATTATGATGCTTTTGTTAAATACTTTTTTTACTTCCTGCTTATCAACTGCTATAGCAATTTGTTGGTTAGGTGGCGTCATTATTAAAATTAGAGACCTGTATTAGGTATTATTGAACCTGAGCAATAAATGGAGCTGTGTGCTTTTTAGCGAAGAATGATCTCATCTTTTCCAAATTATCAGAATTTATCAGGTCAATACCGCAATCCATTAACATTTTCCATACCATAGGGTTTTGAGGAATTGCCCAAAGCCTAACCTTTTTACCTTCGGTATGCGCCTGTTTGATAAATTGGCAGAGCTTTAGCTTTTGAAGAATTGAAATAGGCTGCTTCCCGTTCCATGACGTAATTTTAGAATATTTAGCACTGGCCATTAAGCATAAATTTTTTGTACTATCTGATGTCATATTTTTTAGGTCATCATCTATAAAAGCAAGCCTCTCACCTTCTTTCTCCATTAATTCATATGGCTTATTCCCTGATATTACTACTGTAACAGCTCTTTCTGTTATTTTTCCGTTATCATAGCTGGTAAGTATGGGTTGATACTTCTGTAAAACTTCTTTAAGTTTTAAATATGTTTTGCTTGCATTTGTTTTTACGTCAATCATTAAAATAATTGGCTTACTATAACCGGAATAAATATCATCTTTAAGTGCAAACCGCTCAAGCAAAGGTTGTAGGTACAATTTTTCTAATGTTTTATTTTTACGAAAGTAAGGTAAAACATGTGCTACAACCAATTTGTTTTTATACAAAAAAATATCAGCTTCAATATTTGCTACACCGTAATTTAAGGCATCTAAAAGTGGCCGTTTGTGTTTATAATCATTGTGCGCAAATGCATTGGTTAATACTGTTTGCGCAATTGAGTCATTAAATGCTGAAAATGAAAAAAATATGATCAACAAATTTAATTTAAAAAGCTTGACCATATATTAGTTTAAATATTTTAACTTCATTACTATCCTTTTACGCAAAATTAACTGCATAAGGTTACCTTGAAGTTAATTTACCATTAAACTGTCATATTCTCATTATATTGTTTGCATTTGTTGATAAATAGTTGCTATTAATTTAAGGCTTCACCCTCTGATGATGCCGGTGTAATGCCTTTCCATTTTAAAATTGAATTAAAAAGATCTGCTGTACGCGCCGAATGAGTTAGCCAATTTTTTTGATTATAAATCAATGGTACATGCATATGGTATTTATGTAATGACCCATGCGACCCTAAATGCTCAGGATACTCCCAAAACTTACGCAGGTCATAACCCACACGGGCATTAATTACTATATCACCTGCACGCCTGCTTTGAAACAGCTGGTATATCTGAAATATAGCATCTGGGTAATCGGTTTCAAAAGTGGCTTCCAATATAGCACGGTGCCCGGTAGCCTCAATCCTGCCGCCGTATTTTAGCACATCGGCACTTTCGGGCTCATAGGTAAACACATTATCCTTAACGCTTATACAGGCTTTGCCATCCTTATTGTGCAATATAAAGGTTTGCTCTTCATCACCACGATAAATAGCAAAATCAACTGCTTCTTCATTCAACAATAATTGTAATTTATCAGCACCCATAGCAGCCAATATGCCCTGCTCAGGTAATACATGGTCGCCATCATGGTTAAGAAAATGGATACTGCCAAAAGAGTTTCCAGAAATCATTACCGCAGTTTTGGGATTGCTTTTCCATATAACCGGATAATAAACAGATTTTAAGCCATGGTTAGTCATCCAGTCGCCCAGGTCAAGGTGCTTGGTTGTTGGGGTAAGGCCGTGGTCTGATGTCATCACAAAAAGTGTATTATCCCACCAGCCTTTTTCCTCTAACCTTGCGCGTACTTCGCCCAGGCTTCTATCAACAATCTTATAAGCTTCAAGAGTTCGCTCATCCCGGATGTGGTGATAGTGCGAATCCCAGTCAACACTCGGGAAAACCGCGAACAGAAAATCAAAATCTTTATCCGAGTTAAGCATCTCCATTATACGTTTATGCCCCTGCAGGTCAACCGGGTGATGACGCAGTTTAAAGTGTGCACGCATGTACAACAGTCCCTTGCCTTTTTTGCCCAAATCATATTCATCTGGTACGCTGCGGGTTATCATATTATATAGGTTATATGATTCGCCCATCAGCTCAAACAGGGTGGGTTTATCGTCAGGTAAATCGTTATTAAACCATGCTGCTTCGGGCCCGCAATAGCTACGCATGGCATTTTTGTTCCAGCGAGTACGCTTAAATTCTTTTTTATCAAACCAGCGAATGCCCGTAATATCCATAGTGCCGGGAAAGTGCCCGGTTAAAAATGGCAGGTAAGCGGGGCCAGTTGTTGATGGGAAACAGGTAGTTGCCTTGCGGTAAGTACCTTCATCAATAATTCGTTTTATATTGGGTAGGTGGCCTTGCTCAATAAGTTCGGGTAATACTTCAATGTGAGCGCCGTCTACTAAGTAAAACAGCACTCGCTTTTTGCTTTGCATTCGTACTAAATATATTAAAAAAAATAATGTGCATTGTTAATACACTATTTAGCAGGGGTTGGCAAATGTAAATTAAATAAATAAAAGTTAACTATTACAAGATTTATAAGGATAAAGGTTTATGTGGTTGATATATCTTTGTTCACATATCAGACAGGTACATAAACGAATTAATAGACAAAACTTATATAACCCAAATGCGCATATTGAGATTAAAATAAAACAAAGCCGGCTCCTTATTGGGAGTTAGGCTAAGTTCATTTTTTTGTGTGGAGTAGAAAAATAAATTGGATGTTGTTAGTTTGGCAGGTGCTTTTTTACTATATCAAATAACTCCGCAAAATCAAAAGGTTTTTTAATATATCCATCAGACATCCCTGCCTCGGCAATTTCTTTAATATTATTTACTGCTGATATTATTATAATGGGTATATGGCTGGTTTTAGGGTCAGATTTTAATTGCTTGCTTAATTGCTGGCCGCTGGCATCGCTCTTCCATTCGGTAAGCCAGTTATCCATCAAAATAAGGTCGGGGTTGTACTGCTCAAGTGACAGTAAGATCTTTGCATTTTCTGATGATACTACATTATACCCTTCCTGTTCAAGTGCATAAGTAACGGTATCTCTTATGTCTTTATCATCTTCAATAACTAAAATTGTCTTCTTAGCCATAACACTTGTCCGCCTATATTTATATTTGTTAATAGTGCTTATTTATTAGTAATAAGCTTTATATATTTACTTGTATACAACGTGCTTACCTGCTTTTTGTTTACGCACAGGCTAAAACCATATATCCCCATACATTACATAAGGCGTGTTAATATTTTCACATCGGCTGGTGTTTCCATCAGTGCAGGTGATATATGTACAAAATATTTATAATGCGGAGTTTCCATGTGCTGGGCCAGTATATCCTCATTTTCCCACTCTTCTTCTATAACATAACGAGTAGGTTCATCCTTATATTGGTACAATTCGTAAGCAATACAACCCTGTTCCCGTTTAGATGCATCAACAAGTTTCTTTAATTCCGTATCCACGGCTCCTTCCGCATCTTTTTTGCAGTGCAGGGAGGCAAGCAGGCTAACACTCATGGCGGTTTAAATTATATAAGTTAAACCTCAATTAAGTACGTTTGTTTATGAATGTTTTGTAATATTATTTATACAAACATTGGCAACCATTTCTCATTACCACATCGGGTTTTTCTTTGACCAGCCTCTCTCTATCTCTTGCCAAACGAGGCTATGGTACCAATTAAAGCAATTTATACTTAGTTTTTAATTTGTATGTTAACAGTGACACACTTGCTGTATAACAGCCCAGTTTATCAAATAATCAATATAATATACATATTTAATTTCCTGATAGGTTAAACGCTTGATATTTTTCACCTTTAAGTTAATCAATTACCCTATTATAAAAAAGTATTTAATATTAATAGCTACGGCTATTATATTCTTTTCGTGCAAGAAAGAAAATGCAGGTGCTATTGTAAACGATAAACCGGCTGTATCTAAAACTTTGTATCCTGTAGGGATTTAACTTTTCGGTATTTGAAGCCACCGGAGCTAAGACATCTCAAACGGCAACAAATTCACTTAGCACATTGGCAGGCAAGTTATTTGACCAAACTCTCATTTCAGTGTAAACATAAATGATGAGTGGAATGCGCCTGTAAATATTCCGTTTAGCTTACCACCGCAAACACAATAACAAATTAAATAGCTCCATCCAAGTTAAAGCAATTACGGCACCTGGCTTCGTAACTTTCTTTTTCTCCGAGTAGTATCTTGCTGTCATCGGGCACCAAACGGTATGAGTACATGGCCTGTTGGCCGCATTTTACACATACGGCATGTAGCTTGGTAACAGAATCGGCCATGGCCATTAGCTGGGGCATGCAGCCAAACGGGCGGCCCTTAAAATCCATATCAAGGCCGGCAATTATAACACGTACACCATTGTTGGCAAGGGTAGCGCAAACCTCGGGGATCTGCGCATCAAAAAACTGGGCTTCATCAATACCCACCACTTGTATATTATCGCTCAGCGGTAAAATAGAAGAGGCGCTATCAACAGCTTTTGAGGGGATAGAATTTAAATTATGTGATACCAGCGCGCTTTTATCATAGCGTGTATCGGCTACGGGGCTAAATATTTCTACATTAAGCTTGGCAATACGGGCACGGTTAACACGCCTTATTAATTCTTCGGTTTTACCGGAAAACATTGAACCGCAGATAACTTCAATACTTCCTCCAACCTCATTTCGCCTTTTAAAAACTTCCTCGGGATACAATATCTTCAAACTTTTGTGAACAGCTAATATCAGAATTTTATACTATTTTTGATAAGCAATTTCCTAACAAATAAAGCCATGAAGCAGCCGGAAGTATTTAAAAAGATAGGCGGTATTATACAAGAAATACAAGAACAATATGAATATCTGCAAGCATCCGCAGAAAACCTGAATGACCTTGAACTT
>JAQBNZ010000223.1 GCA_028288285.1 Mucilaginibacter sp. | reverse complement strand
CTAACCTGGAATAATAGTACATCATGGGCAACATCTGCAAAAGATGAAACATTACACGGTGATTCCCTAACACATAAAGGCTTAACAGAGTTTGGTAAACAGGTAGTTAAGCGTTTGAATGATAAGGGAGTAATGATAGATATATCGCATCCCGGCGAGCAAACCTTTTATGATGTAATGGCTACGACCACCAAGCCGGTTATAGCATCACATAGCTGTGCTTATGCTTTGGCCCCCCACCGTCGTAATTTAAAGGATGACCAGCTTAAAGCTATTGCCAAAAACGGGGGAGTGGTATTTGTGAATTTTTACAGTGGTTTTATAGATACTGCTTATACGGCAAAGCACGAAGCTTACCTGGCTGAACATAAACCCGAAATGGATTCGCTGGTAAAAATTTATAATGATTATGACCTGGCAAGTATCCGCCTCAATGCTATCCATAAAACCGAAGCCGACCAGTTTCGGCCACCTTTGAGCATGCTGATAAAACATATCGACTACATGGTAAAATTAATGGGTATTGACCACGTAGGCATCGGATCTGATTTTGATGGCGCCGAATCATATCCGCTTGGTTTGGATAGTGTAACTGATTATTATAAAATAACTGATGAGCTGCTAAAATTGCACTACAAAAAAAAGGATATAAAGAAGATATTGGGCGGGAACTTTATCAGAGTATTTAAGGCAAATGTGGGTAAGTAGTCAACGTTGATAAGTTTTACGGATAGTTGACTGTCCTCTTTTTTCTTTTTGTTAAATTCGCATCTTAATTTTTAAATTAAATGTCACAAGATACTGAACACGTTAAATGTCTTATTATAGGTTCTGGTCCGGCAGGTTATACAGCTGCAATTTATGCCTCACGTGCTGATCTTAAACCGGTTATGTATACAGGCATGCTTGCCGGCGGGCAGCTTACTCAAACTACTGATGTTGAAAATTTCCCTGGTTATCCTGATGGAATAATGGGCCCTGAAATGATGGAAGATTTTCGCAAGCAGGCAGAACGCCTGGGTACAGATATCCGCTTTGGTTATGTAAGTTCAGTTGATTTTTCATCATTGCCACATAAAGTAGTAGTGGACGAAAGCAAAACCATACTGGCAGATACTGTTATTATATCTACCGGTGCATCGGCTAAATGGCTGGGCCTTGAATCAGAACAAAAATACAGTGGCTTTGGCGTTTCGGCATGTGCTGTTTGTGATGGGTTTTTCTTTAAAGGACAGGATGTAGCTATTGTAGGTGCGGGCGATACCGCTGCTGAAGAAGCAACTTACCTGGCTAAATTAGCCCGCAAGGTATACATGATCGTTCGTCGTGACGAGTTCCGCGCTTCAAAAGCAATGGTTCATCGCGTATTAAATACGCCCAACATAGAGATATTATATAACACCGAAACCCTTGAAATATTAGGGGACGGACAAAGCGTAAATGCAGTTAAGGTTTTAAATAACCAAACTCAGGAAGAAAGAAAATTGGATGTTACCGGCTTTTTTGTTGCCATTGGTCATAAGCCCAATACTGATATTTTTGAAGGCTGGTTGCACATGGATGCAACAGGCTATATTATTACAAGGCCGGGGTCAACAGAAACCAATGTTGAAGGTGTTTTTTGCTGCGGCGATGCTCAGGATCATATTTACCGCCAGGCCGTTACAGCAGCAGGTACAGGCTGTATGGCAGCTATTGATGCTGAACGCTATTTGGCAGCTAAAGAACATGTGGTTACTGCATAAGCTTAAAATCACAGTTAAGATATAAGAATCAAGATACATATTAAGCCGCTTTCATTAAGGAAGCGGCTTTTTTGTTGTTTGAATTGTATTTTTTGCAGATTAATAATGCATTATTTTTAAAATATACTAAATTCACCACCTCATTATAACTGTTTAACTCTCTGCTATGAATAAAAAGATCTTCGTTGTGCTATTTAGCATACTAACCCTTTCTTCAGTTATTGTAAACGCACAGGATACCGACCCTAATATGGGCATTATTCCTGCTCCTGTATCTGTAAAAAAATCTATTGGCCAGTTTATATTGAGTCAGGAAACTATAGTACAGGCCGATACACCTAATAATAAAGCGGTTTTGTTTTTCTCATCATTCCTCGCCAACAATATGGCTTATAACAAACAGGTAGGTTTAAGAAATGCAACCGAAAATTCAAATGTTATTTATTTCACATCAACCGGTACAGAAAATTTACCTGCCGAAGGTTACCGTTTAACTATTACACCGCAGCAAATAACTATTGCCGGTAAAGGCGCAGGTTTGTTTTATGGTATACAAACGCTCATACAGCTAATGCCTGCAGAAAGAGCCGCTACCGCAAAATTACCTAGTGTTGTAATTGAGGATTATCCACGCTTTGGCTACCGTGGATTGATGCTGGATGTTTGCCGCCACTTCTATTCTGTTGAGTATATTAAAAAATATATAGACCTGATGGCAGCCTACAAACTGAACAACTTCCATTGGCATTTAACTGACGACCAGGGCTGGCGCATAGAAATAAAGAAATATCCAAGATTAACTCAAATAGCAAGTCAGCGTGCACAAAGCGTAATTGGTAACTACCACGATCGTACTCCTCAGCAATTTGATAACACCCCATATGGTGGTTATTATACTCAGGATCAGATTCGTGATGTGGTTAAATATGCTGCTGACCGTTATATTACAGTAGTGCCCGAAATTGAAATGCCGGGCCACTCGCAAGCTGCATTGGCCGCTTATCCTGAATTAAGCTGTGACCCGGGTATTACCTACAAAACAGCAGAAACATGGGGCGTTTTTAATGATATTTACTGTCCCTCAGAAAAAACATTCAGCTTTTTACAGGATGTGCTCACAGAGGTGATAGATCTTTTCCCAAGCAGATATATCCACATCGGTGGTGATGAAGCACCTAAGACAGTTTGGAAAAAATCAAAATTTTGCCAGGATCTGATCAAAAAATTAAACCTAAAAGATGAGCACGGTTTGCAAAGCTATTTTATCCATAGAATGGAAAAATTTGTGAACTCAAAAGGACGCAGCATTATTGGCTGGGATGAGATTTTAGAGGGTGGACTTGCACCAAATGCTACTGTAATGAGCTGGAGGGGCGAAGAAGGCGGTATTGCAGCAGCAAAACAAAACCATGATGTGATAATGACCCCCGGCAATGCTGGATTGTATATAGACCATAGCCAGGGCAAATTATATCAGGAGCCTTTGAGCATTGGTGGTAACGAGCCGGTTTCAAAAATTTATAGCTACAACCCAACCCCGGCAGCTTTAAACGCCGAGCAACAAAAACATGTTTTAGGTGTACAAGCCAATTTGTGGACAGAATATGTAACCACAGATAATAAAGTACAATACATGTTGCTGCCGCGATTGCTTGGCTTGTCTGAAGTTGCATGGACGCCGTTGGCAAATAAAAACTTTAAAGATTTTTCTGAAACCCGCCTGCCTGCCCATTTTGCATGGTTGGATAAAAACGGTTTCAATTATCGTGTTCCGCAGGCTATAGGTGCTGTTGATACTACCATGATAGGTACACAATTAAAAGTAAATTTAAAATCGCCGGTTACTGGTGCAAAAATTTATTATACAATTGATGGTTATACCCCGCGCGAAACCGACAATGAGTATACCATGCCTATGACTTACAATGTACCTATTGACCAGTATCGGGAATTACAAACTATTGTTATTACACCATCAGGTAAACGAAGTGCTGTAACAAAAACCGTAATGTATAATAAAGCGCCATTGGCGCCGGTAAATTTTAACGGTACAACAGCCGGTTTAAAATATCAGGTATCGGCAGGTACTTATGTAAATACTATACAAATTAACCCTGCCGCGGTAATTGATACAGGCATAGCAAAAAGCTTTAGCACAGCAACATCAGCCTTTAAAAAAGCGTTTGGTAAATATGGCGTTGTGTTTAATGGTTATATAAAGATTGATACTGATGGCAATTATGGTTTCTCAATTCAGTCGGCAAATGGTTCGGTATTATTAATTGACGACGTACCGGTTGTTGATAATGATGGCAAGCATAGTGCATATGAACAGGGCGGCGCACTTCCCTTGTTAAAGGGCTATCACCGTATTACTATAAAATATGTTGATGCAGCACCTGCAACCAGCAGTTTACGTTTGTTTATGACTATACCGGGTAAACCAAAAGGCGAACTATCGCCGGATATGATGTTTAACTAAGCAATTAAAATTTAAATGGATTTAAGACATTGTTTATTCATATCAGCAGTTTGCATGGTTTTAGCGAGCTGCAGCAGCGACGACAAAAAGCCGTCTGTAAATCACGAAGCTGCCAATAAAACCGCACTTATGCCTCCGTTTCGGTTTCATAAAGCTGTGGAAGTTTCGCCAGGACAAACCTATGATGTGGTTAGCTGGGGCAGAGGATCAACCGTAGTAGGCTCATTTGCCATACTGCACTCTGACTCTTCCGGGATGAAATATACTACTACTACCGGCGACCTGGACGGCACCATTACCGATGTATATAATGCCGATATGGATACGGACGGCAACCCCGAGATACTTATTCAGTCAAAAGGAAAAGACACGGTAAACTACGCAAAGATATATGCATTCGAGTTTAATGATAATACAGCTAATAAGCTTGACTTTCCTAAACTTAGCAGTTCGCAAAAGAAGGGTTACCGTGGCGATGATAATTTTTATATAAAAGATGGAAAGCTCATTCGTGAGTTTCCGATATATGATGGCAATGATAAGGCTGCTAAGCCAACCGGGGCAAAACGCCAGTTGGAGTATAGTTTGCGCAGTAATGATTTTACTGTTAAGCAATTGAGTAAGGATTCTACTGTGGTTAGCGATAACAAACCCGTTGTAAAGGAAGAACCGAAAAAAACAGAAAAGCAAAAAAAGAAAAAGCGTAGCCGCAGAGGGTAGATCATTTTGTTCTGCTGTTCCGTTCCGCTAAAAACGGAACAAAGCGGAACAGTAGCGGAACAAAAACGGAACACATCAATAAACTTCCATCGTAAAACCTCTTAAAATAGCACTCTGATGCATTATTAACTAACCATCGCTATCATTTCTTTAGCATTGTTAATAGCGTAGGTTTCCACATCATTATTAAAATAGAACCAGCCCTGGCTGGTTTTATTGTTTTGCTTAACACTTTCAACTACTCTTTTCAAATCATCAGGTGAGTAAGGCGAACGATACAGATCAGGCACACCATGAAAACGGTAATATACAACAGGTGTGTTTTGTATTACCTCATCCGGCAAGGTAGGATGGCTCATCCCACAAAAGGTTATATTATTATCTGCAAGTTTTTGGTAAACATCATCACGCCACCAGCTTACGTGTCTCGGTTCCAGTACATTCATAAAAACCGGGTTTAGAGCGTTAAGTATCTTATCCAGTTTTTCTTCAGTATAATTATAGCTCGGCGGTATTTGGAAAAGCACCGGGCCAAGCTTATCCTGCAACCCATCATTTATGGTTTGATAAAAACTGGTGAGCAGATCAACCGTGTCATTAAATTTTTTGTAATGGGTAATAGCCCGTGGTGCCTTCACTGCAAACCTAAACTCCGGCGGGCTTTTTTGATACCATGTCTGCAAAAAGGAAAGCTGGGGGAAACGATAAAAAGTAACGTTTAACTCCAGCGTGCTAAAGTGCTGGCAGTAAAAATCAAACCATTTGGTCATGGCCAGTTTCTCCGGATAAAAGGTACCACGCCAATGTTTATAATGAAAGCCCGAACAACCGATATGCCAATTCATGTGAAGATAAAAATTGAGGCAGGGCTTTTGTTTGGATGATTTGATATTCTTACAATTGAGAAGGCATGTTCAATGACAATGCGTTAGGGATTGGAACGGATACCGGCATTGTGGCTAAGGCCTGTGTAGTATGAGTGTAAAGCCCGCCCGTAGGGAACGGCCCCAATTAATTTATATGTTTGTGGCAATAATAAAGGCACGCCTGCAACTAATTATACAGGGTTTCTCTTTATCGTTTGAAATGACATAGTTTATCTCCACATAAATTTGCAAATTTGCATTACATCCAATCGGCATAAGTATTAATGCATTTTTTATATCCTGCTTTCCTGTTTGCATTGTTAACGCTGGTCATACCCGTGTTGGTGCACCTGTTCAATTTTAGGCGGTATAAAAAGGTATTGTTCAGTAATGTGCAGTTTTTGAAAGAGGTACAGGAGCAGCAGGCAAGTCGCAGAAACCTAAAAGAAAGATTGATACTTGCTGCACGACTATTGGCACTGTTATTTTTAGTGTTTGCCTTTGCAAGACCTTATATATCAAAACAGGATGATGCTAATACCGGCAAGCAGCAGGTAGTAAGCATTTTTGTAGATAACTCTTACTCAATGCAAGCTCTTAACCGAGAGGGTAGCCTGCTTGATGAGGCTAAGCAAAGGGCCAAACAAATAGCTTCGGCCTATTCTATAAATGACCGTTTCCAGTTACTAACGCAAGATTTTGAAGGTAAGCATCAGCGATTATTAAACAGAGATGAGTTTAATGATGCGGTAGATGCGGTAAAGATTAGTCCGCAAAGTAAAACTATAAGTCAAATAACTGCAAGGCAGCAAAGTTTGCTGAATATGCAGGCAGGAGCTGTTAAAAGCAGTTATATCATCTCTGATTTTCAGAAGAACATTGCCGGTAAATCAGCCGACAAGGTGAAGGATAATATCCCGGTAAATTTGGTACAACTTAAAGCGAGCACACTGCCTAATGTGGCTGTTGATTCGGTTGGGTTGTTAAATGCCACCCATCGCCCTGGCGAAAGTGAAAAGCTTGTAGTTAAACTTCGCAACTATGCAGATGAACCTGCAGAGCAAATACCGTTAAAGCTAATAATAAACGGCGTGCAAAAAGCTATTGGCAGTTTTACGGTAAACGCACGTTCGGCGCAAACAGATACGCTTATCTTCTCGGGTTTACAAGCCGGCTGGCAGCGAGGCGAGATACAATTGCAGGATAACCCTGTAAAGTTTGATAATAGCTTTTATTTCTCTTTTAATGTTAATAAACAATTGCCTATCCTTTTAATTGACGACGGCATACCCAATAAATATTTAAATGCCGTTTTTGTCGCTGATCCGTTTTTTGCTGCTAAACGTGTGCAGGATGGTAATGTAGATTATGCCGGTTTAAATACATATCCGCTTATAATTTTAAGCGATATTAAAATGATTTCGGCGGGGTTAGCACAACAGTTGAAAAGCTATGTAAGCAAAGGTGGTACATTAATGGTATTCCCTTCGGCAGAGGCAGATATAAGCAGCTACAGAGCCTTA
Organism: Mucilaginibacter sp.; assembly: GCA_028288285.1. Classification (GTDB taxonomy): domain Bacteria; phylum Bacteroidota; class Bacteroidia; order Sphingobacteriales; family Sphingobacteriaceae; genus Mucilaginibacter. Next base: position 65,277 of record JAQBNZ010000223.1, on the reverse strand, counting down.
TTACAACCCATGGGGGCTGCTTATCCGGAAAGGATAGTAACCGAAGTTACTAAGGTATCGGCAATTAACCTGCAGAGTTCGGTGTTTAAAAATACTTTCGAGGCGCTTCCTCAAAACCCCGATCTGCCACAGGTGAAAAAGTATTATAGTTTAAGCCCGGCAGCCAAATCGAGTAGCTATCTTATGAAATTACAAACAGGACAGTCTGTATGGGAAGGATATAATAGTGCAAAAGGTAAAGTATACCTGTGTGCTGTACCCTTAGATGAAACTTTTAGTAACCTGCCAGTACATGCGCTTTTTGTACCTGTTATATTTAGGGTAGCCATCCTGAGCGGGCACGATCAGCCTTTGTTTTATACATTAGGAGATAACCAGGTAATTGAAACCATAGCGCTGCAATCCACCGAAAAACAATTATTGAAATTGGTTAAAGGTTCGCAAACCATCATCCCTGATGTGCAGCAACAGGAGGGAAGCACACTGCTTTATCTGCCGGATGAGTTGAAGGAAACCGGTATTTACGATCTTAAAAAACAGGATAGCACAGCAGCTGTGTTGGCTTTTAATGATAACAGGAGCGAATCTGACCTGAGTTATTTAAATAATAATGAACTGGGAAGTTTATTTGCCCAACAAGCAACTTTATTACAAGGGAATAATTTAAATACAAACAGAATTAAAGGCCCTGCAAATTCAGGGCTGCAATTATGGAAACTTTGTATAATTTTGGCACTGTTATTTCTGGCTGCCGAAATATTGCTTATACGTTTCTATAAAACCGATAAAAGCACTACGCAACCCGTTTAACAACATAAACCCATCTTAAACAGCGATAATGAATTTGCTTATCAAATCCGCCACTGTTATTGACCCCGCATCGCCTTTTAATAAACAGGTAACTGATATCTTAATTAAAGATGGAGTAATTATCAAAATTGGTACATCACTAACTGACGATGCCGAAACCATTAATGCAAGAGACAAATACCTGGCTCCCGGTTTTTTTGATTTAAACTGTAATATAGGCGAACTTGGTTTAGAGACCAAAGAGGACTTACAAACCGGTACAGCGGCTGCAGCTGCCGGCGGCTTCACAGGTATTGCGCTTACGCCTAATACACACCCGCCGGTACATTCAAAAGCCGAGGTGGAATATCTGCTTAACCGCGCTAACAATAACCTGGTTGATATTTATCCGCTGGGAACTATATCCAATAAACGCGAAGGTAAAGACATGGCCGAAATGTATGATATGTACAAAAGCGGCGTAAAGGCTTTTACAGACGGTAACCGCCCTGTGCAGGATGCCGGCTTAATGGAACGCGCCATGCTTTATGTGCAGGGTTTTGGCGCTAAGGTAATATCATATCCGGAGGATACTTCTATAGCCGGTAAAGCCAAAGTACACGAAGGTGTGGTAAGCACTATGCTGGGTATGAAAGGTATTCCCTCACTTGCAGAAGAATTAATGATTGCCCGCGACCTTTACCTGGCAGAAGATACCGGATCTGAAATACACTTTACAACTATATCTACAGAACGCTCTGTTGAACTGATAAGAGAAGCCAAACGCAAAGGATTAAAAGTAACCTGCGATGTTGCTGTGCATAACTTGGTACTTACTGACGAGGCCTTGATGGGTTTTGACAGCCTGTATAAGGTTAAACCCCCGCTGCGCACACAACGCGATGCTGATGCGCTTATAGCCGGTTTAAAAGATGGCACTATTGATGCTATTGTATCACAACACACGCCGCACGAGATAGAGTTTAAAGATGTAGAGTTTGAAGTGGCTGAATATGGCATAATTGGCTTGCAAACGGCATTTTCATTAGCTATTAAAGCTGGTTTGCCTGTTGAACTGATAGTGGAAAAGTTTTCAATAAACCCACGTAAAATTTTAAATATTAATGTGCCGGTAATTGCTGAAGGGCAAAAGGCTAATTTTGTACTGTTAGATGACAGTGCCGAATGGGAATATACCCGCAGTGAAAACCGGTCAAAAAGTTACAATTCTCCTTTTATGGGACAGAACTTAACGGGCAAAGTTTTGTTAACCTGCAATAATAATCAACTATCTAAATTTTAGAAAAACCATGATTGACCAAAAAGTAACGTTAGCTATCACCAGTGCATTACAAGCTTCTTCAACATACAGCAGTTTTGATGCTTTAGCGCTTAATGCAAAATTTGAAGAGGTGTTTGTATCTGATGATGATTTTTTAACCAAAGTAGATTTGCTTGACGAAATATTTGATAACAACCCACAAGTTGAAGAGTTGCGTGAAGTTTTTTTTGATCTGCTTATGATTAATTTCTTTAGTGAGGATGTAAAAAAACTGGAAGACGATTATTTGGAAACCCCGGAATGGGAAAGTATTGAGGAGCAAACACTTGACCGTGGTACCGAGGTGCTAAACCTGTTATTGTATCTTAATGAATGCGAGGACGAGGATATTGAGCCTGAACTTGAGGATTATTTGAAAGAGTTTTTACTGGTTGATGAAGACGAGTTTCAGGATGAATACCGCATTTATGAACCGGTTATTGCCAACCAAATATTGATTGAAAGCCCTGTAGCCGAGATAAAAAAAGTAGCAGGAACTATTGCTGATGATTCGGAAGTGAAAAAACTGTTTTACCCAATGATGTGTTTCTTTCAAAATACCAAACCAACAGCGGAGGATAAAGAAACCATAGCGGCCAACGCCGTAAATAAATCATTTGATATGGCGGTTTTAGAAATATTAGTTAGCTTTAACTAATTAAAACTTATAAACCTAAACTAATAAAAATGGAAAATCTTTCAGTTAACCCTACTAAAATTGCTACCAAGTGGGCTTTGATTTATGTAGTGGTATCTATTGTAATTACTTATACTTTCCAGTTTCTTAATATAGATCAAAATTCGCCAGCAAAGTATATAGGTTATTTGCCTTTTATAGCTTTTTGCTTGTTAGCACAAAAAGAGTATAAGGATCTATCAGGCGGGTTCATGACTTTTGGAAATGGGTTCTCTGTTGGTTTTAGATATGCCCTTTTCTCGGGTATAATTTTGGCTGTATTTGTTTTTATCTACCTTAAGTTTTTAAGTCCGGATGTATTAGTAAAATCTATGGAAGAGCAGCAAACTGTGATGGCCGATAAAGGATTGTCACAGGAGCAAATTGATAAGGCTTTGGAAATGGGTACTAAATATGGAGCCATTTTTGGCGCCGTGGCCACAGCCATTGGTTCATTAATATTTGGCGCAATAGTAGCTTTAATAGGTGCTGCCATACTTAAAAAAGAGCGTACAGCTTATGATATTGTAGATTCGGCGGAAGACCCAACTGTATAATCAGATATTAACCCAACAAAAAAGGCCGTTCAATTTCGAACGGCCTTTTTTGTTAACGCTTTCTGCTTTAGTCTTTTCGCTTTCTGCTTTAATCCCATTTATCTAACCCTAAAAGTTTCCTGCCTAAAGGGGATAGTTCAGCAATCGGATTCTTCTTTTCACGTTCCATTGGGTCGCCGGGGAAAGCGTAACCTTGCATGGCCTCGCGGTTCTTCCAGCTGTTTATGCGCCATTGCCTTAATTCTTCATTATCATTCTGAGCAGGCATCATGCTCACATATTGTGCTATACGTACTTTATTACCGCTGTTGTTTGGCCGTATACCATGTGGTTGTAAGCTGTTAAAGATCAGCAGATCGCCAGCCTCCATTTTTACTTTTACAATATCAAAGCCTGTTGTGTCCGGTTTAAAATGGTCGCGATTGGAAGGTTGGGTTAGTTTCCAGGTATCGTAGGTCCTAAATAGATCCGGAATACATTGAAAACCGCCCATAGTCTCATCGGTTTGGTCGGCCAGCGCTAAAACACCCTGCACGTTTTGTGGTTTAGTTTCGGGGTCATAATCCCAATGAATAAAGCCTTTATATTCAAAACCTGGCCTTAATGGGAAATTCAGGTTTGCCCTGTCAATGTTTGCCCAAAGCTTTTCTGTACCCCAAATATCAGCGAATGCGGCATGCACTTTTGGGTATTGCCTGTTATCCCACATGTATTGATGATTGTATATTTCTACCATGCCTGTATTATTCAGTTCGGCCATTTGCATTTGTGCGTTTGGTTTTTTGTACCAGGTATCAATATCATTTTGGTCTTTGCCTTCATATTCCCAAAGGTAATCGGCCAGTTTTTTCACCTGCTCCTTTGGTACCGCGTTTTTGATTATTACATAACCGTTAGTTATCCAAAAATCCCAGTCGGCTTCGCTTAATACACGAAGTGGCTCCCCGTTGCTACGATCATTAAGCCGGATAGCGCTTGAGGTTGCTACTGATGGGTTGCCCGGTATTTCGTTATGGGCTTCGTTTGCTTTCATGTTAACAGCCATTGCCATAGTGGCTGTAGTTTCAGGTTCCATTTTCATAATCTTATTGGTTTTAATAGTTCAAAGGTAGGGGAGCATTTAAGTCAGATTATCCTTTGTAATGACCAGTATTTGCTCTGTATTGATTTATTTAATATATTTATATGAGTTATTAATACAATACAGAATGAATGAGATTCAGTTAGAGCGGGTGGAATTTGAACCGGGCAAATCTTTTAAACTATTCTCGCCACGGCTGCGTAATACCTTTTTGTGGCATTATCACCCGGAAATAGAATTGGTTTATGTTGAGGCAGATGCCGGTATTCGTCATGTTGGTTCGCATATATCCAGTTATACGCAAAGCGACCTGGTATTTATCGGCGGCAATCTTCCTCATCTGAATTTTGATTACCGTTTACGCAGCGACTATCACCAGATAGTAATACAGCTCCGTACCAATTTTATGGGCGAGGCTATTAGCACATCGCCTGAGTTTGCGGCTATTAACCATCTGTTTAAAAGGGCCGGGCTGGGCATTGCTTTTGATGGAGAAACCAAAGCTATGGTTGCTGAAAAGTTAAAAGCCTTGTCTGGTATGAATTCATTTGAGCAATTGATTGCATTGATAGATATATTCCAGCTACTGGCAGCATCCCACGAAATGGTTGTTTTAAATAATGATGAAACCAGCAAGGAGTTTATCCTGAAAGATAAGATAAGGATGGGCGCTATTTATGAATACATTGATGCTAATTACCATCAAAAGCCTGATGTGAATGTGGTTGCAGGAAAGGTGCATTTAACAACTGCCGCTTTTTGCAGGTATTTTAAGCGCCAAACTAATATGACATTTACCGATTTTGTGAATCAATACCGCATTGAGCGCGCCAAGAATTTGTTAATGCAGGGCAAAAACATTACGGAAACCTGCTATGCCATCGGCTTTGAAAGTTTGTCATACTTTAATAAACTGTTCAATAAAATAGTAAGAGAGAACCCTTCTGATTTTAAACGAAACTGGTTAAATGGTAAAAAGTAAATTCGATTACCTTTTTTCTATCACCGGGAATTGCGAAATGCGCAATTTGGTGCAGCCATAAGGCACCAGTATAATATCCTCTTCATTCTTTGCAGTTTCAAGTTGATAAGTAACACTGTAAGGTATTGGCCCGGCCATATCATTATACAGCTGCCATGACGGAATGCGCCTTGCTTTAGTTTTAATAAGCACCGGGGCATTTGTAAGGTTCCAGGGATTATTGTTTTTTAAACCTGTAAATTCCACCTTGTATTGATCATCTAACTTTGTGTCAGCAGTCTTAATCAAACCATAATTCCAGGGCGTTGTTGGGCGAACTTCGTAGTAAGTGCTTCCGTAATCTATAGAATCTTTTGTATTGATTACTTTTTTAACGTCCTCGCCAATTTTTAGAGCATAAACTATAGGGCCGCGCTGTATTGACACAGAATTTTCATACCAGGTATTTTTGTAAATATGCATTGGAAGAGACAGTTCAACCACATCGCCGGTTTTCCATTCCCGATCAATCTTTATAATCTCACTTCCGACGCCATCCTTTACAAACTGGCCATTTATTTTTACCGACGCTTTTTTACACCATGCCGGTACACGCAAATGAAATGGAAAAGAAACCGTTTTTGATTTTTTATCCATGCTCAAGGTAAATTTAATGGTCTCCTCAAAAGGATAATTTGTTTCTTCTTTGAATAACACTTCCGTGCCGTTTGAAACGCTGGCTTTTACCTCACTTGGTGAATATACCAATGCGGCGAGCCCTTTATCCGGCGTGGCGTACCATAAGTTTTGGGTAAACTTTGGCCAACCCTGGTGCATGTTTGAAGTACAGCAGGGGTAACCCGTAAGCAGCCCGTAGCAAACGTCGGTACCGTCATGGTTTACATCAAAGTTGCGGGTATGGCGGGTAAGCATTACCTGATTGGCTTGCTGAAAATACTGGCGGTTTACAAAATCATCATTTATCTGAGATGGCAAGGCATTAAAGGCTATTTTCTCTAACTGATCGGCATAATTCAAATCGCCTGTTATGGCAAGCGTGTTCTCTAATGTAAACATCATCTCAACAGCGGTACAAAGCTCAGCACCCTGTGTTGGATTGTTTCCATGCAATGATTCATCGCCACCAAACATACCATTTGCCATGCCATTGTATTTGCGCAGGTCTGCAAAACCTTTAACCATAGCATCCAAATATTGTGCTTCCGGATGCTGCTGATAATAAATGGCGGGTTCTTTCATTCCTTCGGCAAGGTTTACGCCATGTATACTCCCCATTGTTGATAACATTCCGGTATTTAAAAATGCGTTGGTGTAATCAAACGTTTGTTTGTGCAGCAGGCTGGCTAAATCAAGCAAAAATTTATCGCCGGTAATATTGTATAACCAGTAAACCACCATCAAGTTATCGCCGCCGCGATACCTGGCCCAAAAGGTCCAGTGATCCAGTGGTTTGGATGGTAATTCTTTTAATTGATATTTAAAGTAGTTGGTCATCAGGTTTATCACCCTTTTATCACCTGTGGCTGAGTAGTATTGCTTCAATACTTTAAGCATCACAATTTTGGGCCACCAGTCCAGGCTGTTATCCCGCTGTATGCCGGCTTCTGCAGGATAATCTTTAGTTGGGCCAAATAAACCATCGGGTCGCTGACTTTTAAGTGTCCATTCAATCCATGGTTTGGTTTTAGCAATAAGGTCTTTATCATTCAGAATATATGCCAGTGGTAACAGTCCGTCAATCCAATAAGGGCCGCGTTCCCATTGATCGCCATCTCCGCCAAGCCAGCCGTTACGCTTGTTCATTACCAAAGGGTAAAGCTTATCAAGGTTACCTGTAGCGCCGTTCTTTTGTTTAATAAGCATCTCTCTAAGCCATCCTTGTGGCTTTATAGCACCCAATGGCAATTCTATGTATGGGTTTTGCCTAAGTGGAGCACGGTTGATGTTATAAGCTATTTTATTTTTTACCTGTGCATCAGTACAAAAAGGAATAATTATTAGAAGTAATATATACAATATATAGTGTGTTTTCATTTTGAGTTTATAAGGCTTGTTTTACAAACTTACAAATTGATGGATTATAAAATAGTTTATACTGCCAAAATATCAGAAGTAGAACATAAACAGATTGTTGCCGTTAATATTCTTAAGAGATTACAGTAATATTTAATTAACACATCAATAATCACTTATTTATTGCACATTATATATAAAGTATATATTTGTAGCCTGTTTGGACACTAACTTAAAATGCCTGATCAAAAGCTATTAAACACCTTCAACTTATTAACATCGGATAATATAAACATAGCTGTTATAGGTTTAGGCTATGTTGGTTTACCCCTTGCTGTTGAATTCTCAAAAAAATATCCGGTAGTTGGTTTTGATAAAAAGCAAACTCGTATAAATGAGTTAAATACAGGCAACGACCGTACACTGGAGGTTGATAGCAATGAATTGAAAAGGGTAAAACGCTCTTTAGGAAGCAATAAGGGGTTGCTTTTCACATCGGACGAAAGTGATATAAAGAACTGTAACATTTATATAATATCAGTTCCAACACCTACAGACAAGCATAATCGCCCAGACATGCATATGCTTAAAAGTGCTTGTGAAACAATAGGGGCTGTCATTTCAAAGGGTGATGTTTTTGTATTGGAATCAACCGTATATCCGGGTGTGACTGAAGAAGTTTGCGTGCCGATAATTGAAAAAACATCAGGCCTTAAACTAAACGAAGGCTTTTATGCGGGATATTCTCCGGAACGTATTAATCCGGGTGATAAAATACATACGCTTACTAATATTTTAAAAGTAACCTCAGGTTCTACACCAGAGGCCGCTAATTTTATTGATAATCTTTACGGAACTATTATAACGGCAGGTACACATAAAGCACCAACAATTAAAGTAGCTGAAGCCTGCAAAGTTATAGAGAATTCGCAGCGTGATATCAACATAGCTTTTGTAAATGAGCTTTCAAAAATATTTAACCTAATGGGTATTGATACACAGGCGGTATTAAAGGCAGCCCGGACAAAATGGAATTTTTTAAATTTCAAACCCGGTTTAGTAGGCGGGCACTGTACAGGGGTTGACCCTTATTATCTTGCACAGCGGGCACAAGAAATTGGTTATCATCCTGAGATTATATTAGCCGGCCGTAGGCTCAATGATGGAATGGGCACTTATGTTGCAATGGAGGTCATTAAGCTGATGATTAAAAATGATATTGCAGTTAAAAATGCTAATGTACTGGTGTTAGGTTTTACCTTTAAAGAAAATTGCCCTGATGTGCGTAATACCCGCGTAATTGATATAATTAATGTTTTAAACGATTTTGACACTGTTTGTGATATTTACGACCCGTGGGCTAACCCCTCAGAAGTTTATGATGAGTATCAAATAAACACAATCAGCAATTTTGAAAATGTAAAGGATAGATACGATGCAATAATATTAGCTGTTGCGCATGATGAGTTTTTAAAAATTGATCTTTCCGGCCTTAAAAAGGCACAATCATCAGTGATTTATGATATAAAAGCAGTGTTAGATGAGGCCTTAATAGATGGTCGTTTATAAATACTTAAATTAATTAAACTGCAAAATTATCTTAACTTTGCCGCAATTTAAATAGGACTATCTTTATAAGATAATATTGATCTGAGAACCAAATATGAGATTACTGTACCAAACTAATTTGAAGTCTAAATATTTCTTTTTATTGATTTTATGTTGTTTTGCAATGTTGCTTTCAAAGCCCGCATTTGCACAAACTCTACCTTCAAATTTATCAACAGTAAACGTTAATGAATTGTCTGATGATCAAATTCGCCAAATTATGCAGCAGGCGCAAACTAATAACTTAACAGATGCTCAGTTATTACAAGCTTTGCAAGCTCGTGGCCTATCATCAGAACAATCAAGGCTTTTACAGAACCGTATCAACACCATTAAAAAGGCTAATGGCCCTGCTAATAATACCAAACAGCAGGATACGCAACAATACCAGTCGCAGACAAGAAGGTTAAATTACAATCCTGATACACTAATTGATACGCAAAGAACACAAAAGATTGTGACTATGTTTCAACCCAAGATATTTGGTTCTGATATGTTTAAAAACAGTAATTTAAAGTTTGAGCCTAATCTAAAAATAGCCACACCTGTAAATTACATTGTAGGTCCAGAAGATCAATTAAACATCAGCGTTTATGGTAACTCTTTAGTAAACTGGAAACTTGATGTATCTCCGGAGGGTAACATTAATATTCCGGGTGTAGGTATGTTAAATGTTGCAGGTAAAACAATTGAGCAGGCCACAGCATCAATTAAAAGTAAGCTGCTTGCTAACAATTATGCTATAGGCAGAGGTACAAATTTACAGGTTAGTTTAGGTAATATAAGAAGTATTAAGGTTATATTAGTAGGAGAGGTATTTAAACCGGGTACTTACACATTGCCGTCATTAGCAACGGCTTTTAATGCTCTGTCGTCTGCCGGTGGACCTAATGATGTAGGGTCATACAGAAAAATTGAAATTATTAGAAATAACCGGATTATAAGAACCTTAGATATATATGATTTCCTGGTAAAAGGCAGTCAAAAAGATAACATTTCTTTGCAAGACCAGGACGTGATAAGGGTTCCAGCTTACCAAATTCGTGTTAACTTAAAAGGTGAAGTAAAAACACCGGCATTATTTGAAGTATTACCAGGTGAAACTTTACAAGACGTTATCAGATTTTCAGGTGGCTTTTCTGACCAAGCGTACACAGCGCGTATAAAGGTTACACAAGTAAGCGATCAGCAGCGACGTATTACTGACGTTTTTGAAAACGATTATAAAAATTATATCCCCCTACGTGGAGATAAATATGTTGTTGATAGGATACTTGACAGATATACTAACCGTGTAACCATTTTAGGTGCAGTTTTTAGACCAGGGGAGTTTGAGCTGCAAAATGGACTTACTATATCACAATTAATTAAAAATGCAGGTGGTTTAAAAGAAGATGCATTTACAGGTAGAGGAAGTATTATAAGGCTTAATACCGATAATTCCAAGCAGCAAATTTCATTTAACGTAAATGATGTATTAAGTAACGCTTCGGCAGACGTACGTTTGCAAAGAGAAGATAGCGTAACAATATCTTCTAAATTCGATCTGCATAATCAATACAAAATCACTATTAAGGGTGAAGTAAGAAAGCCCGGCGATTTTAATTATGCCGATAGCATGAAAGTAGCAGATCTTATTATCAAGGCCGGGGGGTTTGCAGAAGGAGCAAGCGCCAAGCGTATTGAAGTATCACGTAGGGTATTTGATGCCGATCCAAGATCACTTAACAGTAAAGTAGCACAAGTATATAGTGTAGATGTAAGTGCGGACCTTAAAAGTGAAGATACAAATTTTAGCTTGCAGCCTTATGATATAATATCTGTTTACAGCTTACCTGGATATGAAACACAAAAAACGGTCAAAGTTGAGGGTGAAGTAATATATCCGGGTTATTATACTATACAAAAGAAAAATGAAAAAATTTCTGATATAATTGCCCGTGCGGGTGGATTAACTCAATCAGCAGATGTTGAAGGCGGCAGCCTTAAACGTGATAATGCAGCAGTATTGGGTGTAGATAAAACTAAGATTGATACTGTTGCATTAAAAAAGGAGCGAACCGATCGTTTAAAAAGACTTCAACTTACTTATAAGGATTCCACAACTACTGATACTACCCAGTTAAGGAATAATTATGTAGGCATTGATATGAAAAAAATATTGCAAAAGCCGGGAACTAATGAAGATCTTATTTTAGAAAATGGTGATGTTTTACGTGTACCCAAACAACAACAAACGGTTAGAGTAAACGGCGAAGTGCTTTACCCAAGTGCTGTAGTGTATAGTAAGGGGAAAAGCTTTAGCGCGTTTGTATTAAATGCAGGTGGCTTTTCACCAACTGCATTAAAAAGCGGGGCATATGTTGTATATCCTAATGGAACAGTTAAGGGTACAAGAAAGTTCTTGTTTTTTAATAGCCATCCCACTATTAAACCCGGTAGTGAAATTTATGTTCCTAAAAAACCTGCAAAGAAAGGAAATACTACTCAGGAAATTTTAGCTTTTACAACAGGTTTAGCGTCATTAGGAGCGATAATCTTAGGGATATTAAATCTAACTAAATAAGTTATTTATGATGAGGAGTAACGAAATGATTGAGGCTGAAAATGATGAAATTAGTTTAAAAGATTTAATAAATAAAATAGGGGATTGGTGGAAATATTTACTATCTAAGTGGATAATCATTCTAATTTCAGGTATAATTGGCGGGATTATAGGGATAAGTTATGCTTATTTACAAAAGCCAGTTTACAAAGCTCAATTAAGTTTTGTACTGGAAGATGAGAAATCGTCGGGCGGTGGTCTCGGTGGTGCTTTAGGTTTAGCAAGCCAATTTGGGATAGATTTAGGCAGTGGCGGCGGTGGAGCTTTTTCAGGAGACAACTTATTATCCTTAATGAAATCTCGATCAATGGTAGAAAGTTCTTTGTTATCTTCAATTGAAACAAAGGGTAAAGAGCAAACACTGTGTGAAATGTATATTGATTTTAACCATTTACGTGAGGCCTGGGTTAAAAATCCGCAATTAAAAAATATTCAATTTTTACCAAATTCAGATCGTAACAAATTTACATTACAGCAGGATAGTATTTTAGGTGTTTTTTATAAAACTATAATAAACAATAATCTAACAGTTGATAAAGTTGACAAAAAACTTAGCATAATTACCGTTACGGTAAATTCGCAAAATGAACTATTTTCAAAACTATTTACTGAAGTACTAGTTAAAACTGTATCTGATTTTTATGTAAACACAAAAACAAAAAAGTCAGCGCAAAATGTAAATATATTACAACGTCAAACAGATTCAGTGCGTCATGAACTAAATTCAGCAATAAACGGCGTGGCATCTTCAGTGGATGTTAATCCTAATGCAAATCCGGCGTTGCAAATATTGAGAGCGCCATCGCAGAGAAGACAAGTTGATGTACAGGCTAACCAGGCAATTTTAACACAGTTAGTTGCAAATCTTGAAATATCTAAAGTTTCGTTGAGAAAGGAAACACCATTGATACAGGTGATAGATAAACCAATTTTGCCATTAGAAATGGAAAGGTTTGGTAAAGGAAAAGGGGGAGTAATAGGTGCCTTTTTATTTGGTTTTTTAACTATAATATTTTTAGTAATATCTAAAGCTTTTAAAAGCATTATGAACTAATGCAAACTTTTACTTTAAAAGTCATAAATCTGCGTTTTGAAACAAAAGACGCACTTACAATACTATTTAAACAACCAGCTTTTAAAAAAATTAAATATCTGGCTGGGCAATATTTGACTCTTATTTTTCGTATCAATGGAAGAAGATATATTCGACCATATTCATTTTCATCTGCACCTGGTGTTGATGCCCACCTTGAGGTTACTATTAAGAGAGTACCGGGAGGAATTGTTTCAAACCATATAATAGATCAACTAAAGGTTAATGATTTAGTTGAGGTTATGGAACCTATGGGTGATTTTGTTCTATCTGAAAACAATCTTTCATCCAAAACACATCTTGTATTATGGGGTGCAGGTAGTGGCGTAACTCCGCTTATGTCAATTGTAAAGTATGCCCTACATGAAAATATTGTAAGCCATGTTACACTTGTTTATGGCAACCGTAAGGAAGAAGACATAATTTTTAGCAGTAAAATTACAGAGCTAAAAGAACAGTATAACCAATTTTCAGCTATACATTTTTTGACACAGGCTGTAATATCAAATAATAATCCGAATGTTATTCAAGGTCGTATTAACCCGGATAATGTTTTGAATGTGATGCAGAATGAAGGTAGCATTTATGACACAATACATTATATTTGTGGTCCTACGGGCTTAAAGGAGTCTGTGAAATCGACGTTGTTAAAATTAAATATTGAACCTAAGAGAATATATTCAGAAGATTTTGAAGTAGTACGCGATCCCGCTGAATTTGAAAATATAATTACAAGGGTAGTGACGATTAAAAAGGATGGTTTACGTTTATCTATTGAGGTAGTTAAAGGTAAAAGTATTCTTGAAGCTGGTTTAGACGCAATGATAGATATGTCATACTCTTGTCAAACAGGTAATTGCTTAATTTGCAAAGGGCGTTTAATAGAAGGCCAGGTAAAAACAATAGGTATTGAAAAATTACCAGAGAGTTTGCAACAAAATGAATGTTTGTTATGTAACAGTTTCCCGCTTACAGATAATGTTGAAATAGAAATTGATTAATTAAATATGAAAGTTGTACTATTAGCTGGCGGACTAGGTACCAGGTTATCTGAGGAAACTACACTGAAACCAAAACCAATGATTGAGATTGGTGGTATGCCAATATTATGGCATATTATGAAAATTTATTCAACCTATGGATATAATGATTTTATTGTATGCTTGGGTTATAAAGGGTATGTTATAAAAGAGTATTTTGCCAATTACTTTTTACATAAATCTGATGTCACAATTGATTTAGTAGATAACTCTATAAAAGTTCATGATTCACAAGCTGAACCTTGGAAGATTACTTTAGTTGATACCGGGAATGAATCTATGACAGGCGGGCGAATAAAAAGAATTAAACCACATGTAAATAATGAGCCCTTTATGCTTACTTATGGTGACGGTGTTAGTGATATAAATATTGCTGAACTTGTTAAATATCATAAAAATCATGGTAAGCTGTGCACAGTAACTTCAGTGCAGCCATCTGGCAGATTTGGTTCGTTAGATTTAGGAGAAGACATGTCTGTAAAATCATTTTTAGAAAAACCTAAGGGAGATGGTTCTTGGATAAATGGGGGCTATTTTGTATGTCAACCGGAAGTTTTTGATTATATAAACGAAGGTGATAGTACCGTTTGGGAACAAAAACCTATGGAACAAATTGCCAATGACGGTCAGATGAAAGCTTACAGGCACAATGGTTTTTGGCGACCAATGGATACATTGAAAGATAAACATGATTTAAATGAAATGTGGGATACCAATAACTCTCCTTGGAAAACCTGGTAATATATGTTTAACCATTTACAAAAAGTATATAAAGGCAAAAAGATTTTTTTAACAGGCCATACTGGGTTCAAAGGTTCATGGTTGTTAAAAATACTTACTATGCTGGGTGCCGAAGTTAAAGGGTATGCACTAAAACCTGAAGGCGAAGTAAACCTTTACACAGTTATTGAAGGAGATGCTATTTGTCAGTCAATTATAGCTGACCTGAGAGATAGAGAAGCTTTAAAAAAGGCGGTAGTTGATTTTCAGCCCGATTTTGTATTTCACCTTGCCGCCCAGCCACTTGTACGATTATCTTATCAAATTCCGTCAGAAACTTTTGAGGTGAACGCGATTGGTACAGCTAATTTGTTGGATGCTGTAATGATGTTAGATAAACCTTGTTATTCGGTATTAATAACTACAGATAAAATTTATCATAACAATGAATGGGAATATTCATACCGTGAGAACGACCGCCTTGGTGGATACGACCCATATAGTGCCAGCAAAGCCTGTGCGGAACTTATAATCGATTCATACCGAAATTCTTTTTTTAACGTCGCTAAATACAATATTCATAAAAAAGCTTTGGCAGTTGCCCGGGCGGGTAACGTAATAGGAGGAGGAGACTGGTCTAAGGACAGGCTGATACCTGATATAGTTAACGCCTTGAATAATAATAACAAAATCCAAATACGAAACCCTGATTCTGTAAGGCCTTGGCAGCACGTATTAGAACCTTTGGTTGGTTACTTATTATTGGGTGCTAAGTTGTTTAACAATCCCGGGAGATTTTCGCAAGCTTACAATTTTGGTCCTGATGTTAACGACGCATTGCCGGTAAGTAAAATGGTTGGTATGGCAATTGATTGTTGGGGAAGTGGAGATTTTTTTATTAATAAAGATGTCAATCAGCTGCATGAGGCTGGTTTACTTAAATTAGATATTAGTAAAGCCAAAGCAGATCTTAATTGGATGCCAAAACTGAGTGCTCAAGAAGCAGTGAAAAATACTATAAATTGGTATAAAGAATATTATAGTCACGGTGATATAGTTAGTTATACAGATAGGCAAATCCAGGAGTTTTTTAATGTCTAAAATATTTATAACTGGAGTTACTGGGTTTTTAGGGTCAAAAATAGCCGGTTATTTAATTGGTGAAGGGCACGAGGTTTGTGCAATTTATAGGGAAAAATCCTCAAGAGAACGATCTTTGTTATTCATTGATAAAGTGAACTGGATTGTTCAGGACGAGAAAAATGAATGGATTGAACATATAATTGAAACAAGACCCGAAGTTATTATACATGCTGCATGGTTAGGTGTAAGCCATATCGAAAGAAATAGTTGGGACCAGCAGTTTTTAAATATTAACTTTTTGCAGCAGATATTATCAATTGCGCAAAAAGCAGGTTCCTCCAAGTTTATAGGACTAGGGTCACAGGCAGAATATGGCGTTTATAACGGTTGTATAGACGAGAATTATCCGCTGAATCCTGTGGAAGCATATGGCCATGTTAAAATCATTTGTTCAGAAATGATTAAACAATTTTGTCTTTATCATAAAATAGATTCTTATTGGTTAAGACTTTTCTCGTTTTTTGGGGAAGGAGAATCGGAAGACTGGTTAATTCCATCATTAATAAAAAAAATCGCATTAAGTGATAATATGGACTTAACTTTGGGCGAACAGCGATATTCATATTTGTATGCCAATGATTTAGGTTTAGCAGTAAATAAAATCATTGTTAATGAAGGTAATTCTGGTATATATAATATATCAGGCAGGGTGTTAATAACCCTTAAAAATTTAATTGAAAGTATAAGGGACTCAATCAACTCTGAGTTTACGCTCAACTTTGGTAAGTTACCATACAGGCCTAATCAGTCAATGCATATGCAAGGTAATTCTGCAAAATTCATTGACACTTTTGGTGAGTTCGAAGTGTCTGATTTTGATGATGCTATGTCAAAGACAGTTAGACATTTTAAAGAAAAATTTAAAGCTTAATAGATGAAGGTATCTGATTTTGTAGCTACATATTTAGAGCAAAGGGGTGTTAAACATGTTTTTGAACTGTCTGGCGGTATGATAACCCACCTTTTAGATTCATTAAACCAAAAAACATCAATAGCTATTATAAGCATGCATCATGAGCAATCTGCAGCGTTTGCTGCCGATGCTTACGGACGCGTTACTGGTATACCAGGTGTAGCACTGGCAACAAGTGGCCCTGGTGCAACTAACTTGTTAACCGGTATTGGAAGTTGCTATTTTGATTCAACTCCAGCCATCTTTATTACAGGACAGGTTAACCGGCATGAGCAAAAGGGTGATAAAAAGATAAGGCAGCTGGGTTTTCAAGAAACGGATATTATATCAATGGCTAAGCCGATTACAAAAGCCTGTTTTAAAATAGAAAGCGAACATGATTTGCCTTCTGTTTTAGAAAGTGCCTTTAAAATAGCTACTGAGGGCCGGCCGGGCCCGGTGTTAATTGATATTCCGATGGATGTTCAAAGGGCGCAAATAAATGTTCCAGAGCGTGATGAAATTAAAAATTTATTACCCAGCCCATCATTAAACCAGTTAAAAGACATTTTTGATGATATAAAAAAAGCGAAAAAACCTTTGGTATTGGTCGGTCGGGGAGTGAGATCTGCCTTTGCTATTGAACAAATGAAAGCCTTCCTGGAAAAAACAAAAATTCCTGTTGTAACAACACTTTTGGCCGTTGATGCTGTAGAATATGATTACCCTTTAAGGGTAGGATTTATTGGTAGTTACGGAAACAGATGGGCCAATATTGCATTTGGAGAGTGTGACTTGTTAATAGTTGTTGGTAGCAGACTGGACATTAGACAAACCGGGGCTGATACTAAATTTTTTGAGAACCGTACAATTTATCATGTTGATTGCGAGCCAGAAGAAATTAACAACAGGGTTAAAGGTTGCATACCTGTAATTGCTGATGCCAAGCAATTTTTTGAATGTTTTAATAGTGCAGCAGCAAATGAAACCTTTGAAGTACAAGATGATTGGTATAAATATATAAATGGGTTAAAAATACAATGGCCTGATATAAAAGAGCTAAAACCAATTGGTATTAATCCTAATATTTTTATTCATACACTATCACATAACTCTGTTTTGGCTAAATGTTACATTGCCGATGTTGGCAGCCATCAAATGTGGGCTGCACAATCAATAGAGGTTTTACAAGATCAATTGTTTATTACATCAGGAGGTATGGGCGCCATGGGTTATGCATTACCCGCTGGCATAGGTGCATGTTTTGCAATGGATATAAAACCCGTTGTTGTAATTGTGGGTGATGGTTGTATGCAAATAAATATACAGGAATTGCAAACAATAGTACGTAATAAACTCCCTGTAAAAATTGTGGTGATGAATAACAAAAATCTGGGCATGATCCGTCAATTCCAGGATAGTTATTTTGATTCGAGATACCAGTCAACTTATTGGGGCTATACTGCTCCTGATTTTGAAAAAGTTGCAAAGGCTTACGGAATAAACGCACTTTCAATTAGCAGCGAAGAGGAGATGGAAGATGCAGTAAAATGGATGTGGAATGATACAAATGCAAATGCACCTGTATTATTACAAGTAATGATTGATCCGCACACAAATACTTATCCAAAAATTGCATTTGGCAAACCTATAACAGAAATGGAGCCTTTTGCAAAACCAATAGAAATGGAAAGTACTTAATTATACTATAAAAAATAATATTATAACATGTTTTCGAATATTACTGATCCTGAACTGGAAAAAAGGCTAAGAGACATTGCTATAGCTAAAACCACGCAAATCATTATTCCTGGAAAGAATTATATACCTGTGACAGGGAAAGTTTTAGACACGGATGATGTACTATTCGGAGTTGATGCTGCCCTTGACGGCTGGCTCACCGCTGGTCGTTTCGCTAATTCTTTTGAATACGATTTTGCCAAGTACTTTGGAGCACCTAAAGCATTATTGGTGAATTCAGGCTCATCTGCCAATTTGGTAGCCTTTTATGCACTTACCTCTACAAAATTGGGCGATCGTGCTGTAAAACCGGGCGATGAGGTGATTACCGTTGCCGCAGGTTTTCCTACTACAGTAAATCCAATGATCCAGTTTGGTGCCATCCCGGTGTTTGTTGATGTTGATATTGCAACGCATAATGTAAAGGCTGAAGACATAGAGGCAGCTGTATCACCCAAAACAAAAGCGATAATGATAGCACACTCATTAGGTAATCCGTTCAACCTTGATGAAGTAATGCGTGTGGCTAAAAAATATAATCTTTGGGTAGTTGAGGATGATTGCGATTCGTTAGGTGCTACCTATAGGGGACAAAAAACAGGTACATTTGGTGATATATCTACCTTCTCGTTTTACCCGGCTCACCATATAACAATGGGAGAGGGAGGAGCTGTTTTAATAAACAACCCCGAGTTGGCAAAAGTTGCAGAAAGCTTTAGGGACTGGGGACGCGATTGCTATTGCGAACCAGGAAAGGATAATACTTGCGGGTGTCGGTTTTCACAGCAATTAGGTAGTCTACCGTACGGTTATGACCATAAATACACATATTCACATATTGGTTTCAATTTAAAAGTAACTGATATGCAGGCAGCTTTTGGTGTTTCCCAATTAAAAAAGGTTGACCATTTTGTACAGCGTCGCAGAGAGAATTATAAAGCCCTTTATGAGCGTATGAAAGAGTTGGAAGAGATATTTATTTTGCCTGAAGCTACACCACATAGTGATCCGTCTTGGTTTGGTTTCTTGCTTACCTTGCGTGAGGGCGATGCTGCCGATAGGCATATGTTAGTACAACATCTGGAAGAAAAGATGATTGGCACGCGCCTGCTATTTGGCGGTAACTTACTGCGTCAGCCCGCTTATGCAAATATACAGCATCGTAAAATAGGCGATCTTGCAAATACCGACACCATCATGAATCAATCTTTTTGGCTTGGTGTATGGCCTGGTTTAAATGAGAGTCACTATGACTATATAGCTGATGTTATAAAAGATTATATATTTTAATTTATGTCAATAACATCAAAGCTTAAAAGGGTTAACTTATATCTTTTAAAAAGATCTAAGTTCAAAAATCAATCAAAAAAAATCAATCAAAATATTCTTAACACTGATTATTTTAAGAATAATGATTTAAAAAAATGTTTTAAGGAAAGAAGCGTCGACACCCAAAATGAACAAATAATAGAACGTATCATTAAATCATATAATAAAGCAAAAGCTGTCCAAAAAGATTTCCCAGAAGCTTACCAAGTAGGTAATGAATGGTTGCCAATCTACCAACTTTATATGAATGATGTTATTAAGAATCTAACCACATTGGATAAAGCTAGCACAAATAAAATGTATGAGAATTTTATGCGTGAGGATTGTAGCATGGGCTTACATGGCTTACCCACAAACATGAAAGAAACTTATTTTAATGGAAAAATTTCTAAACTCGATGGGGATATTTATTTACACGATGCTATCTATCGGTATAATCATTGGAAGAAATTAACAGACAACAAATATTTAATAAGTGATCTATATATGCCAAATTATGGAAATCCATATGGCTACTATATAAATAACGAATTTGTTAGAACCGGTGCAGAATATCTACATTATTATGCTACATGTATTTCAGGACTAATTAGTAAGGAAAAAGATAGAAAATTTGTTGTTGAACTTGGTGGAGGATACGGCGGGCTTGGATATTTCTTGAGTAAAAAAATACAAAATCTTACTTATGTAGATTTTGATTTACCTGAAAATATGGCATTAACAGCATATTACTTGATGAATTCCTTTCCTGATAAAAAAGTTCTACTGTATGGAGAGGGTGATTTAAACGAAGAGAATTTAAATGAATATGATATAGTAATAATGCCAAATTTTGAATTACAAAATCTTCCATCTGCAAAGGCTGATTTGGCATTTAATTCCTATAGTTTGGCAGAGATGTCTATAGATACCATAAATACTTACATTCATGAATTAAAACGTGCAACTAAAGAACATATATTTCACGTGAATCATTCAATGTTATCACATTCATTAAAAGCAGATGAATTTGGGATTGATGACGATGAATATAAGCTGATATATAAAACACCCGCATTATGGAATATGGGTAGAGATATTCAAATGGATGAATATGAATATTTATATTCTAAATCATCACATAAAATATCCTTAATATCTTAGTTGTATATGATTCCAATAAATAAATTAAGAACACTTAATTTAAATAATATTTTAAGGTCCATTAAGTTAAGTATTACAAATGATGTAATATTTACTTTGCTGAATAGTTTATGGAGGATTATTTCAGGTCCTGTAACATTAATATTCATTCCCTTATTTCTTACTTCAGAAATACAAGGCTTTTGGTATACATTTATCAGTTTATCGGCTTTAAGTATATTTGCGGATTTGGGATTTACAACAATTGTTACCCAATTCTCAGCTCACGAATATGCTCACATTAAATTTAATCAGGAGACCAGACTATTTGAAGGAGATAAAATAGCTATAAAACGAATTGGATCATTACTTCGCTTTGTGGTAAAATGGTCATTATCTGTTGTGGTTGTTGGTTTCCCAATTATTCTTGCTTTAGGATTTTTAATGTTTAGAGGCAAAAGTGATCATATTGATTGGGCACTTCCATGGTGTATTTTTGTTTTTTCCTCAGGGCTAAATTTTATAACCGGGGTTATATTATCTTTTTTTGAAGGATGTGGACAAATTGCTGCAATAGAGAAAAATAAACTTATTGGAAGTATTGCGTCTACTATATCAATTGCAACTTTCCTTTATACAGGTTTTGACCTTTACGCATTAGCGTTTACTTATATTATCACCACTTCTATTAACATTGTTCTATTATATTTGCGTTTTGGGAAACTTACTTTGCAAATATTCAAAGCAAGTAAAGGATTTATTATTAATTGGAAAACTGAATTTTTACAATTAATATGGAGATATGCAATAAGCTGGAGCAGTGGCTATTTTATATTTCAAATATATACACCTTTAATGTTTCAATTTCATGGCCCGGTTGAGGCCGGTAAGGTAGGAATTACGATAGCATTAGTAACTGCAGCCTATTCAATTGCAAATGTTTGGATTTATGTAGCCAATCCTAAACTTAATATGTTTGCGTCGCTGCGTGATTGGGCCGCGATGGATAAACTCGTTTTAAAAAGTATTACCCTTTCGGTTGGTACTTTTATATTTGGTGGTATATTTGTTCTGTCGGGTATGCATTTTTTTTCAGGTTATCCAATACTTCACCGTTTTTTAGGGATAGTTCCAATGAGTTTTCTTTTTGTTGCCTGGACTCTCCTAATTATAATATATGGACTTGCTGTATATCTTAGAGCTCATAAAAAAGAGCCACTTGTAGTGCTTTCCATATTATCGGCAGTATATATAGTAATAACAACATTTTTGGTTATTAAATATATGGCCCCTCAGTACCTTTTTCTTGGATTCCTAACTGCCCAAATTTGGGGCCTACCTGTTACAATATTTTTATTTATTAAGAAACGTAAAGAGTGGCACATTTAAAACACATGTATTATTTAGCTTGGATTAAAGGCAATCTATGATTTATTTATCTTTATGCATACCTACTTATAATCGTTGTGTGGTTTTAGACAATACACTTAATAGGCTATTTTCTAACCCAGAGTTTGATGAAAATAGGGTAGAAGTAATTGTGTCAGATAACTTTTCAACAGACGACACTAAGGCAATAGTTTCTAAATATCCACTTGTTAAATATTATAGAAATAAAGCTAATATAAAAGATTTGAATTTTGCCACCGCTCTTGGGTACGCTAAAGGAAAGTATATAAGATTATTTAATGATACTTTATCCTTTAAGCCAAAGGCTTTGGAGAGAATGCTGTTGGAAATAGAGCATGGCTTGGCAAATAATGAAAACATATTTTTCTATGAAAATATGTTTCTGAATAGTAATTGTCAAAAGGAAATAGATTCGGCAACTTCTTATATTAAAGAAGTTGGCCATTTAACTACATGGATAGCCAACTTTGGGGCATGGAGAGAGGATTTTTTAAACATTGTTGACAAAGATAGATATGCTGCTTTGCAATTAACTCAGGTTGATTGGAGCTTTCAAATTGTAAAAAATAGTAAAAAAACTAAAATATACTTTGGCGAGTTATTTGAAGTTCAGGCTTTAAATAAAAAAGGCGGGTATAATGTCTTTGACACGTTTATTAACAAATATCTATTTATAATTAAACAACAAAAATTATCTTTATCGACATATGAACTTGAAAAGTATCGATTGTGCCATTATTTTATTTACCCATGGCTAATAAAACTTTTTATAACTGATCGAGCTGCTTTTAGTTTTGATATGAAAGGTGCGTTTAAAATTATCTTTTTCAAGTATTGGTATGAACCTTATTTCTATATAATGATATTGTTATTTTGGTTTAGACAGCTAAAGAATATGAGAGATGGTAAGTAGATTTATAAAATGGCTTGTAGAGATGTTTTCTAAGATATATTCCCTAAAAACTTCTAAGCAAGTCTCATTATTTTTTAATGTGATATATTTTATTTGGCTTAAACGAGAGTTTAAATTTTTAGGTAGTGGGATAGGGTTTGCTAGACCAGTTTATTTAAATGGCGGAAAATATATAACAATTGGAAATAATTTTAGTTGTGACCAACGATTGCGTTTAGATGCAATAGATAATTTTTTAGGAAATGAATATACTCCTGAAATTATAATAGGAAATGATGTTTTGATTCAGAAAGACTGCCATATAGGAGCAATAAATAAAATATTAATTGGGAACAATGTTTTACTTGCAAGTAAAGTATATATATCAGATCATGCTCATGGTGAAATTAATTCTGACGCATTCAAAATACCACCAGCAAAGAGAAAACTTTTTAGCAAAGGGCCAGTAATTATAGAAGACAATGTATGGGTGGGGGAAGGTGTAGTTGTATTAGCCGGCGTTACAATTGGTGAAAATAGTATTATTGGGGCCAATGCTGTTGTTACTAAATCAATACCGAAAAATAGTGTAGCAGTAGGGAATCCCGCAAAAGTAATTAGAGAAATAATTTAATGGACGTTTCAATCATATTTGTTAACTATAACACGGTAACTCTACTGATTAATGCCATAAATAGTGTCGTAGATAAGACGAAAGGCATAAGCTATGAAATAATAGTAGTAGATAATGCCTCTTCTGACGGAGCTCATCGTTTATTAATTGATAAGTTTAACAATAGAATTGAATATATACAATTATCTGAAAATATAGGGTTTGGCCGTGCCAATAATGAAGGGATAAAAATAGCACAAGGAAAAAACATTTTTCTACTTAATCCTGATACGATTTTAAAAAATAATGCAATCAAATTTCTTTCAGATTATCTTGACAATAATGACAAGGTTGGGGTAGTGGGAGCTAATCTTTATAACGAAGACAATTCACATCAACCATCTTTTTCCCTTTATTATCCGTCAATTGGTTATGAGATGAGTAATCTTTTTCATGTTTTATTTTTTTATGAAAGAGAAACTTTTAATAAAACAATGTTTCCATTAGTAGCTAAGAGGGTAGTTGGAGCTGCACTGATGGTGAAAAAAAGCATCATAGAAGAGGTAGGAGGATTTGATCCCCGCTTTTTTATGTATGCAGAAGAAGATGAGTTGTGTTATAGAGTAAGAAAAGCAGGCTACAAAATAGTAAACGTTCCCCAAGCTCAGATTATGCATTTGGACGGAAAGAGTTTTCAATTTTCAGAACAGAGACAAAAACGTAAACTTGAAGGATTAAGGACTTTTTATAAGATTTCTTACTCTTCATTTTATTGCCAAATATTACGTGTTGTTGAGTATTTAACAATAATCAGCCGTTTAATCATATTTAAAGTTTTAAACAAGCCGGAAGAAATAGTTTACTGGGTATTTATGTATAACAATAGAAAGTGGCAATAAATTTATATTATTTAAAAACTCATGATCATAATTATATGACAATAACACAACCAATGTTTTTAAAGCGATTTAAGCTAACAATATATTTATGAACGAAAGGATAAAAATACTTTGGCTTTGTAATGTCATTTTTTCTGATATAAAAACTGCTTCTACAGGAACCTGGCTGCACTCGATGGCTGATGCTTTGGTAAATACCGAAAAAGTAGAGCTTTTTAATATTACACAGGCAAAGGTGAAAAGTATTACTCGTGAAGATTATAGATCAATCAGTCAATGGTTAGTTCCTATTGAACCATTGAAAAGAAATGGTTTGCCAAGTTCAAAAATAATACATGAGATTCAAGAAATTGTAAATAATGTTAAGCCTGATATAATTCATATTTGGGGTACAGAAAATTATTGGGGATTACTTTCTGCAAGGGGATATATTAAAGGAAATGTAGTTTTGGAAATCCAGGGATTAAAATTTGCATGTGCTAAATACTTCTATTCCGGATTGTCTTTTAGAAATATACTTGAATGTTTTAGCCTTAAGGAATTTTTAAAACCATCTGTTTCTTTAATTGGCTTAAAGAGATCTTTTGATAAATGGGGTGTGTTTGAAAAAGAAATGCTGTTAAAGCAAAATACTATTTCTACACAATCTAATTGGGTACGAACATATGTAAAAAACATAAATCCGTTTGCCCAAATACTAAACACGGAGATTGCACTAAGATCTGAGTTTATTGAAGCAAATAAATGGGAAGCTGACAATTGTATCCCATATCAAATTTTTACTTCTGCAAATTCATCATCCATTTCATATAAAGGATTGCACATTCTTTTAGATGCTATTGAAATATTAAAAAGACGGCATCCACAAATAAAATTATGTATAGCAGGTTATAGTCAAACCGGATTACGACAAGATGGATATTCAAAGTGGTTAAAAAGGAAAATTAAAAAATTAGGTATAAGTGAAAATGTTGAGTGGCTCGGCCCTTTGGATGCAAAAAGTATAATTTTACAAATGTACAAAGCAAATGTAATTGTAGTTCCCTCTTTTATTGAAACATATTGCTTGGCATTTGATGAGGCATTAACAGTTGGTGTGCCCACCGTAGCTTCTTTTGCAGGTGCTATGCCCGAATTAGCTACTCATGAAAAAACAGCATTGTTTTTTACCCCGGGAGACGTAGATATGTGCGCAAATGCTATTGAACGATTTATGTTAGACAAGGTTTTTGCTATGGAAATATCTTTTAATGCATATGATGAAAAGAAAACAAAGAACAATTCCAATATAGCCTTATCCCAATTGGAAAAATACAATCAATTATTATAGCTTATTCTTTAAATAGTTAGGAATTTAAATTAGCGGTCAAACATTCCTTTTGTAGTGTCTTGTTTATCATTATTATACTGTTGTGTATAGAGTAACAGTGTTTTTGAAGTACAAGTGCTTTTAAAAAATATTTATATACAAGAATTACCAATATAACTTTTATGACCGATTACATTCTTGGCTACTTTATCAAATATTTATGAGCAGTACGCTATCTAATAATAACAAAGTAGATAAGGTGTCAACCCGCACCTTTGCATTGATCTTTTTTATCGTTATTTTTATCTCAGACGATACTTTTTTATTTGGAACTAATGATAGTATTGTTTTTATATGCTTTAAATACGTAACTTATTTATTTCTCTCCGTTTATCTGTTAGCTCATAGCAATTTAAAAAGTCTTGTTTTTTTAACAAGAAGTAGTTTAATTCTGTATCTTATTATAATATCTGTATTTATTACTGTTTTGTTAAACGTTGATTTTAGGGGAGGATATGTTTATCAAGTTTTAGTTATTTTTTTAGCATATCTAATTAGTAATTATATACCATCAAAAGAATTGGTAAGATTATACATCAAATATATTTATGTACTAAGTATTATATCTATTATAGTTTTCATTATTGCTAGTGTTTCTGACAGTTTTTTAAGTTTTTTTCCAATTTCAGTGAACGTTGGAAACGTTGAATTTTATAACCTTTTTGTTTGTGTAGTTTTTAAGGATGTTGGGGAGATGAGAAACACTGGTATTTTCAGAGAGCCAGGTGTATATATGATCTATTTAAATATAGCTATTCTATTCGAGTTGTTTTATAAAGATAAAATAAACAAATTGCATGTTGTGGTCTTTTTAATTACACTATTCTTAACATTTTCAACAGCAGCATTTATAATTCTTATTTTTACATGTATCGCCTATTTATTAAAGAAAAACAATCGGGAAGAACGTATTTATACTAAACTACTTATTATTACATTGGGTGTTGTTATAGTTTGTGTTATAATGCTTTCGCCTGGCATTTATTCAAGAATATTTGATAAGATAGGAAAAGATTCGATTGATGATGGTAGTTCCTTGGCAAGAGCAATCTCAATATATGTGAATTATCATATTTTTATTGATAATCCTATTGCCGGTTGTGGAATAACCAAGTATGTTAATAAATTTTTGTCCTACACACGTGAGTACTTTCATATTACAACAAGTACAGGTAATAATACTAATATGATATTGACAGTTTTTGCAGTGTATGGTTTGGTTTTTGGAATGGCTTTATTATACTCAATAATGCGTTTGGCGAAAAAAATTTCAAAGGAATTCATCGTTAGTGGACTTTTAATTGTTGCATTTTTAATGATGCTTAGTAATGAAGATCTACGATATTCATTGATGATTTATGTTTTTTTATTTTGGGGGTTAAGAACGGACTTAAATATAAAAAATGCAGGGGCTCAAAATTTAAATGAAAGGATTAAATATGCCTGATTTGACTATTAGTGACCGAACTGGCTTACCACTACGTAAAGTATTACTTATTAGCTATGATTTTTATCCTGATTTATCACCAAATACATATCGCTGGTTTAATATTCTAAAAAAGTGGAGTGGCCAAGGTGTACAAGTATTTGTTATTTCTGCAAATAAAAATCAGTTTTCCTCGTATGAAGAGATTGAGGGTATCAAAATTTACAGAACTGGAGAATTTGCATTAGGAAATCTTAAATATAATTTCAATAAAAACAATCATAAACCTAATGAACTAAGTACTAAAGAAGCAGGAATTAATGTAAAGCTGATAGCGAGAAAGCTGGTTCGTAAACTTTACGATATAACATGGTCTAAACTTTATTGGCCTGATTATGCATTTTTGTGGAAGTATACAGCATTGCCGGTTGCAAATAAATTAATTAAAGAAGAAAGAATAGATAAGATTATCACCGTATCCTGGATGTTTACAGCGCATACTATAGGATTTAATTTAAAAAATAGAAATAATAATCTGTTTTGGATGGCAGATACAGTAGATCCTTTTAGCTTTAATAGCAAAATAAATAATAGTCAATTATACCGTAAATTAAATGAAATAATAGAGAGGAAGATTTTTCTAAATGCGGATTTAAATAGTGTTTTAACAGAAAAAATTAAGGAAGAGTGTATTTTAAAGTTTTCGGGAGTTAGCAAAATTATTGTTAACAACAATTTATTTGTACCAGCGGATTTTGATTACACTAAAAATACCACTAATGAAAAAAATGGTGTGAGGTTGGTTTTTTTAGGCACCTTAAGTGAGAGCACAAGACCACCTAAAAATTTGCTAATACTGTTTAATAAATTAGTAAATAAATATCCGGAAACTAAATTTGAACTTAATTTTTTTGGAGATCTTACCACCAGCTTACCAACTTTTTCAAGTTATGAATATTTAATTGGCAAATCAATATTCTTAAATGGCAGAATAAGCAAGGACAAAGTAAATACTGAAATAAAAGATGCAGATGTTCTTGTTAATATTGGTAACAATAACAAGTATCAAGAACCAAGTAAGGTAATAGAATATATGTATTCAGGAAAAAAAATATTAAATATTTGTACAATCAAAGAAGATACTTCTGCTAACTTACTAGCAAAATACCCATTGCATTTAAATGTTTTTCCGGACGATCTCAATTCTGATTCAACTTTACAAAGTGTATTTGATTTTTTAGTAAAAAAAGAAAATGTGGAAAAGGAGTTACTAAAAGAGATTTTAAATAACTATTTATTGGATACCGTGGCAGATAAATATTATGATTATATATTTGCCGGATGATATTTGTTTAATAACATAGTTAAAGCACCTGAATTTTAAAATAACTAATCTAATTTATGTTTAAAGATAAAGTACTTCTTATAACCGGTGGAACGGGTTCATTTGGTAGTGCAGTTTTAAATCGTTTCTTATACACAGACCATTTTAAAGAAATCCGCATATTTTCAAGAGATGAAAAAAAGCAAGATGATATGCGTACTCAGCTAAAAAATGATAAATTAAAATTTTACATAGGCGATGTACGTGATTTTCATAGTATAAATGATGCAACTAAGGGGGTAGATTATATATTTCACGCCGCTGCTCTTAAACAGGTGCCCTCATGTGAATTTTTCCCAATTGAAGCAACAAGGACAAATGTTTTTGGCACACAAAATTTGATAGATGCTGCTGCTGCCAATAAAGTAAAAAAAGTTATCTGTTTAAGTACCGATAAAGCAGCTTATCCTATTAATGCTATGGGAATTTCAAAAGCCTTAATGGAAAAAGTAGCGATAGCAGCATCCCGGAATTTAACAGATACGACAGTTTGCTTAACCCGTTATGGAAACGTTATGGCTTCAAGAGGTTCTGTTATCCCTCTCTTTTTAAAACAGATTCAATCAGGACAACCCGTAACCATTACAGATCCAAATATGACTCGGTTTTTAATGTCCTTAGATGACGCAGTAGATTTGGTGCTATTTGCTTTTGAGCATGGAAACCCAGGTGATTTATTTGTCAATAAAGCCCCGGCAGGTACTATTGGTGACCTTGCCCAAGCTTTAAAAGAACTATGTAAAGCAGAGAATGACGTAAAAATTATTGGAACCCGTCATGGTGAAAAACTATACGAAACACTCTGTACGCGTGAGGAAATGCAAAAAGCAGAAGATATGGGTGAGTTTTATCGTGTACCTGCAGATAATCGTGATTTAAACTATGCGCAGTATTTTTCAGAAGGGGAGGCCAGTATTGCATCAGTAGCAGATTACCATTCTCATAATACCATTCAGTTGGGAGTAGAAGGTATGAAAGAGTTATTGTCAAATTTACCCTTAATAAGAAAGGAAGTATTCGGAGATTTAAATGCCATTCAATACCCGGATTAAATGAACTAATGAAATAAAAATTTGAGGATGGGTTTAATGGGATGCTTTAGAGACTTTAAATTACATTAAGCCTAAGCTGACTTTAAATAAAAGATGCAGAAAAGGATTATAAATATCCGGTTCATTATTTTACTAACTGGAGATAAAGCTGAAGTTAATGGATAAATTAAAAATAGGAATTACGGGGCAGGATGGTTTTGTTGGGCAGCATTTATTTCAAACCTTAGGATTATTAAATGATGAGTTTGAGCGTATAATTTACAAAAAGGAATTTTTTTATGATCAGAATAAATTAGATGAATTTGTAAGGAATTGTGACGTTATTGTGCACTTAGCTTCTATGAATAGACATCAAGATCCACAGGTAATTTACAATACCAATATTCAACTTGTTGAAAAATTGATTTTATCCTTAGAAAACACCCAAAGCAAGGCCCATGTTCTGTTTTCTTCATCATCTCAGGAGGAAAGAAACAATCTATACGGTAGAAGCAAGAAGGAAGGTCGAGAATTGTTAGCTGATTGGGCATATAAAGCTGGAGGGAAATTTACAGGATTGGTTATTCCAAATGTGTTTGGACCATTTGGCTTTCCTTATTATAATTCATTCATTGCAACCTTTTCTCAACAATTATGCAATAACGAGCAGCCCGTTATAGATATCGATGGTGAAGTCAAGCTTATTTATGTGGGAGATTTGGTTAAAGAAATTATTTCTGAGATACGAAGTAAAACCGGAGACAATCTACATATAGTACAATACACAGATCAAAAAAAGGTATCAGAAATATTGGCCCTTCTGGAAATTTATAAATCTGAATACATGTATTCAGGAATTATTCCCAAATTAAAGAATGCATTTGAAGTTAATTTGTTTAATACTTTCAGAAGCTACATGGATGTTAAAAAGCACTTTCCTATAAAGTATACTAAAAATATTGATCCACGTGGGGCATTTGTAGAAATTATTCGCTTAAACGACGGTGGACAAGTGTCATTTTCAACAACTGTATCAGGAATAACAAGAGGCAATCATTTTCATACCAGAAAGATAGAGCGTTTTTCGGTAATCAAAGGCAAGGCTCACATTCAGTTAAGAAAAATTGGTACAAATGAGGTGTTAGATTTTTATATTGACGGTGATGAACCGGCATATGTTGATATGCCTATTTGGTATACGCACAATATAAAAAATATAGGTGAAGAAGATTTGTATACCTTATTTTGGATTAATGAATTCTACAACTCAAATGATCCTGATACTTATCTTGAAGTGGTTTAAAAAAATATATCAAATGAAGACAAAACTTAAAGTAATGACAGTGGTAGGTACAAGACCTGAAATTATTAGACTTGCAAGAGTTATGTCTACACTTGATGCTTCTGAAGCAATAGAACACATTATTGTTCATACTGGACAAAATTATGATTATGAATTGAATCAAATCTTCTTTGATGATTTATCTATTCGTAAACCAGATTTTTTTTTAAACGCAGCCGGCGCAACGGCTACCGAAACAGTTGGGCAAATATTAATTAAAATTGATCCCTTACTCGAGACTGAAAAGCCAGATGCCTTTTTAGTTTTAGGAGACACCAATAGTTGTTTATGTGCAATCCCTGCAAAAAAACGTCATATTCCAATTTTTCATATGGAGGCTGGGAACCGGTGTTTCGATCAAAGGGTACCAGAAGAAACAAATAGAAAAATTGTAGATCATATTTCTGATGTAAATTTAACATACAGTGATATTGCAAGAGAGTATTTATTGCGTGAAGGACTGCCTGCAGATCGAATTATAAAAACGGGTTCTCCAATGTTTGAGGTTTTAAATCATTATTTACCTGAAATTAAAAAATCTGATGTACTGAATCTACTAAAGCTTGAGAAATACAAATACTTTGTTGTCTCTTCACACAGAGAAGAAAATATTACTAATGTTAAGAATTTTAATGGTTTAATGGAAAGCTTAAATCTAATTGCTGAAAAATATGAATATCCAATTATTGTAAGCACTCATCCACGAACCAGAAATATGATTAATGAAAAAAAAATTAAAATGAGGAAAGAAATCCAATTTTTAAAGCCAATGGGATTTAATGATTATAATGCACTTCAAATGAACTCATATGCAGTATTATCTGACAGCGGAACTATATCAGAAGAATCATCAACGCTAAACTTTCCAGCATTAAATCTTAGAGATGCTCACGAACGGCCAGAAGCTATGGAAGAAGCTTCGGTAATGATGGTTGGGATGAATAAAGAACGAATAATGCAAGCATTAATTCAGTTGCGGTATCAAAAACGAGGTGATGATAGGAATTTTAGAACAGTTCAGGATTATTCAATGCCAAATGTATCTGAAAAAGTAGTTAGGATAATTATTAGCTATGTTGATTACATTAAAAGAGTGGTTTGGTCTGAGCAATATTAATTATGGTATCTATAATAATTCCTTTATACAATGGAGCAGCCACAATAGTAAGAACATTAGATTCAGTTAAAAATCAAACATATAAAGATTTTGAAATTATTATTGTTAACGATGGAAGTACAGATAATAGTGCTAAGATAGTTGAAGAATACAAAAATAAAAACACTAACCTTAAAATAACCTTCATTAATAAAAATAATGGCGGAGTTTCCAGCGCCAGAAATGAAGGTATGAAAACATCCAAAGGTGAATTAATTGCCTTTTTAGATTCAGATGATGAATGGTTACCGCCTAAGTTAGAAAAACAACTTAATATTTTTAAAAAAAATACCTCTATTGACTTTTTAGCAGCTACTGTATCAGATCCTAAAGATAAAATTATTGGAGAACTGAAGATTATAAATCTCAGAATGTTAATTTTCAAAAATTATTTCCAGCCATCAACTGTTATCATGAAAAGGAAAGTATATGATACAGTAGGAGATTTTAATGAATTCCAGAGATATGCTGAAGAAGGTAATTATTTTATCCGAGTAGCAAATAAATTCACATGTGCACTTTTATGCGAAAAACTAATTAATTACGGAGATGGTAAAAGTGGGTTTGGAGAAAGTGGCTTAAGCGCAAATCTATTAGAAATGGAAAAAGGCGAATTAATGAATTTAAGTTTTGCCTACCACGCCCGTTTTATTGGCCGGATTACATATTATACAGCTAAATACTATTCAATGATAAAGTACTTAAGAAGGGTTTTAATTGTCAAAACAAGAAAAACATGATAACAAAATATGGTATAATAGGTGGTATTAAACTAGTTTTTTCGCTTATCTATACAAAATTATTTCACTCAAACTCAAGATTAATCAGATTGCCTTTTGATATAAGAAATAAAAGCAATATAAATTTAGGTGAAAACTTAACTACCGGTGTGGGATGCCGATTTGAAGCCTATCCTTTAGAAAATAAAATAGCTTTACATATTGGGAGAAATGTTCAGATGAATGATTATGTACATATTACAGCTATGAATAATGTTCATATCGGCAATAATGTTCTTTTAGCGAGTAAAATTTATATTTCTGATTGTTCGCATGGATCTTATAGTGGTGATCAAAACGATAGCAACCCCGAAATACCTCCAATTGATAGAAAATTAATAGCAAAGCCAATTGTCATTGAGGATAATGTTTGGCTTGGGGAATTTGTAAGTGTTTTGCCAGGTGTTACCATTGGAAAAGGAAGCATAATAGGCGCTAATTCGGTAGTGACAAAAAATATACCACCTTACGTAATTGCGGTTGGTATTCCTGCTGTTCCAATAAAGAAGTTTAATTTTGAAAGTGAAAAATGGGAAGCTTACAGTAAATAAAATATGAATTATAATATATTAATAACCGGAGGTGCCGGTTTTATAGGAAGTAATCTATCATTAAAATTAATAGATAAGGGACATTGTGTTACCGTATTAGATAATCTATCCATCCAAATACATGGTGATGATGCTGAAAACACATCTCAACTGTATCAAAATATTAAGAATAAAGTAAAGTTTATAAAAGGATCAATCACATCAAAGGAAGATTGGGTAAAAGCTTTAAAAGGACAGGATATAATAGTTCATTACGCCGCCGAAACAGGGACAGGTCAATCAATGTATGAAATAAAAAAATATGTAGATGTTAATATTAACGGTACAGCTCTTTTATTAGATATTCTATCAAATACCACTCATACAGTAAAAAAAGTTATAGTAGCATCGTCTCGGTCAATATATGGAGAAGGAAAATACAAAAGTGTTGAAAAAGGCATAGTTTATCCAAAGCATCGTATTTCATCAGATATGGATAATGGTAACTTTGAGGTTAAATATCCAGGCTGTGTAGATGCACTTGAATTAATTGCAACAGATGAGGAATCAAAAATTCACCCCTCATCTATATACGGTATTACTAAACAAAATCAGGAGCAAATGATAATGACAATTTGCCCTACCTTGGGAATTGCGCCAGTGGCTTTTAGATATCAAAATGTTTATGGCCCTGGTCAATCATTAAAAAATCCTTATACTGGAATTTTATCAATATTTTCTACTCAAATAAAAAACGGTAATGGTATAAATATTTTTGAAGATGGAAAAGAGACAAGAGATTTTGTTTTTATTGATGATGTAGTTGATGCCACTGTTTTAGGTATAGAAAAAGATGAAGCAAATGGTGAAATTTTTAATGTTGGTACAGGTATACCTACTGATGTAATTAGTGTAGCTAATAGTTTAATTGATAATTACGGTATTAAAGTTCCTGTAACGGTTACTGGAAACTATAGGTTAGGTGATATAAGGCATAATTATGCTGATTTATCAAAGATTAGTAATAAGCTAGGGTTTTATCCCAAAGTTTCTTTTAAGCAGGGAATAAAGAGATTTGTTGATTGGGTTAATACACAACAAATAGAAAACGATAGTTATTCTAAATCAATTGAAGAACTGCGATCACGAGGGTTATACAAATGATTGAATATGGATTCTGATCTTTCAGGTAAAAATATTATTTTAATATCTCCCAAGTATTTTAATTACGAAAAGGAGATCCAAAACGAGTTAGAAAAAAGAGGTGCATTTGTTTATTTTATAGATGATAGGATAAAGAATAACACACTTAATAAGGCTCTTTTTCGTCTTAAACTTAAAGAGAAGATAGGAAAAAATAAAGTAATAGATTACTTTAAAAGTCACTTGGAAAATAATAGGGACAGAAAAGTTGATTATTTGATTGCTATCATACCAGAAGGATTTTCTAAAGAAATTATTCAGTATTATAAGACGCAACTTAAGGATACCATTTTTATTCTATATATGTGGGATAGTATTGATAACAGGCCTTATATAATTGAAACTTTAGGCTTTTATGAAAGAGCATTGACGTTTGATAAAAATAACGCAGATAAATATGGGTTAGAATTTAGACCGCTTTTCTACACAAAAAGTTATAAAGAAATAGGATTACGGAAGGAAAACTGTAAGTATTTTAAATATGATCTCTCTTTTATAGGAACAGCCCATTCAGATCGATATAGCGTTATCAAGAAATTCGTTCATGGATCGAATAATAAATTAAAAACATTTTTTTTTTTCTATTTACAAAACCCAATTCTAATAGTTTACTACTGGATTATAGATCCGATGTTTCGAAAAGTAAAAATTAAAGATATATCGTTTATCAGCTTACCCCAAAAAGAGGTTCTTTCTGTGATCGAAAATTCTTTTTGTATTGTAGATATAAATCATCCAAAGCAAAGCGGATTAACAATAAGGACGATAGAGGTGTTAGGCGCTAAGAGAAAACTTGTTACTACAAATAGAGATATATTGGATTATGATTTTTATGATTCTGAAAATATACTTTTAATTGATAGAAATAACCCAATCTTTGATGGTGCTTTTTTTGAAAAGCCATATAAAGAAATAAATAAAGAAATTTATAACAAATATTCATTATCTCAGTGGATAGATGACGTTTTATTAATAAGGAATAAATGAAGGTAATTGTAACAGGCTCTACAGGTTTTGTGGGAAAAAATCTAGTAGGTTATTCTAATAATGTTATTGATTTTCGACCTTTAAATCGGAATGATTTGAAGACGATTTCGACGTCTCTTGTAGCTCAACACGAAGCTATTATTCACCTCGCCGGTAAAGCACATGATCTTAAAAACGTATCCAGTCCCGATGAATATTACCAGGTAAATTTTGAATTAACTAAAAAACTTTATAACACTTTTTTAATCTCTGAAGCTAAAAAGTTTATCTTCATAAGTTCAGTAAAAGCTGTAGCGGATTCAGTTGATGGAATTTTAGATGAAAATATAAAGCCTAATCCACAAACTCATTACGGCAAATCAAAATTAATGGCTGAAGAATATATACAAAGCCAACCTCTACCTGAGGGTAAATCCTATTATATATTGCGCCCGTGCATGGTGCATGGGCCTGGCAATAAAGGCAACCTAAATCTTTTATATAAATTTGTAAAAAAAGGCATTCCCTATCCGCTTGCCGGATTTAATAATAAACGGTCTTTTTTAAGTGTAGAAAACCTATGTTTTATAATTAATGAATTAATCACAAGGGATGATATACCGGGTGGTATATACCAGGTTGCTGATGACGAGGCTTTATCAACAAACGAGGTGGTATCTATATTAGCCACTTCCTTAAATGTAAAGCCCAGGCTATGGAAAATACCAAAGAATATCATACTATTTTTAGCAAAACTGGGAGACCGTTTGCATCTGCCATTAACAACTGAACGCTTGAACAAACTCACAGAAAGTTATGTGGTAAGCAATCAAAAGATCAAAAAAGCACTTAATAAAAAATTGCCGCTTACAGCTATTGAAGGTTTAAAAATCACAGCTGATTCATTTAATAAGGCTTGATTTTTCGCAATAATTGATAAGACCGACTCATATCAGTTTCTAAAATATTGCCGTATTTTAGGTATTTTAAATTAAACAAATACTATTCAGTAATAATTATGGTAGTTAAATGGAACCTAAATGGCAGTAAATTATACTTTTAACTCCATTTTAACCCCAAAAAATGGAAGCAAAATGCTACCAAATGGTAGATAAATTATAGTGAATGATAGTTTTGTAAGATTAAATTTACTGTTAACTTCATTTTATAAAACTTAATTTTGAGGCTATGATTGACAAGCCTATGCATTTATTTATACCTTTTATTTTCTTTTTAATTTTGTTTGCACTTGAGCTGGTTTATTTCAAAATAGCTGATAAATACAATATCATTGATCATCCTAATCATCGTAGTTCTCATACAAAAGTAACAATTAGAGGTGGAGGGATAATTTTCAGTATAGCCTTGTTGCTAAGCCCTATTTATTCAGGATGGTATTATAGCAATTTTCTTATAGGCTTATTTTTAATAAGCGCAATTAGTTTTATTGATGATATAAAAACTATAAGTAACGGTATACGTATTATCTTTCATTTAACTGCAGTTGCATTGATGTTTTACCAGTTAGATGTATACAATTTTCCAGTATATGGGGTTGCTATTGGTTTCTTTGTGGTTATCGGCATTATTAATGCTGTTAATTTTATGGATGGCATTAATGGCATAACCGGTACTTATGGCCTTATTACATTAACAACTCTTTACTATATAAATTATTCTGTTATCAATTTTACAAGTGCAGATACTTTACTCATAGCTATATTAGCAGTATTGGTTTTTAATTTTTTTAACTTCAGAAAGAAAGCAAAATGTTTTGCCGGTGATGTTGGTAGTGTAAGCCTGGCATTCATAATTATTTTCTTTTTGTTACAGTTAATTATTAAAACAAACAACTTTAATTATATCCTATTATTACTAATTTATGGTTTGGATACAGCTACGACCATTTTATTTAGGGCAATAAAAAAAGAAAAATTAACTGAAGCACACCGAAGTCATTTTTACCAATTTTTAGTAAACGAGAAAAAGCTACCACATTTATTGGTTGCTTCAATTTACGCAGTTACCCAAACATTAGTGAATATTATATTAATTGTTTTTTTACCCACAACCATTTACACATTATTATTATTGATAGCTGTTTCAGCTGTGCTGTTTATTTGTACTCGCTTATTAATAGAAGGCTCCGCCCGGCTTTTAAAAGCAAATCCGATGCAATCATGAATAGTTTTATAAATGCGATATAGTTGTTACATTTGCTTAGAAAAAACTAATACATATACCTTTGTTCAACCAATTAAACATAGTTCCTCGATGGATAATCTTTACCCTCGATATACTCATTAGTTGTATCTCGTTAACGGTTGCTTATTTAATTAAACATAATTTTGATTTATCTACTTTAAATTATGTAGAGTTCAGTCAGAATATTTTAATTGTTACAGTAATAAACACAATTGTTTTTTTTAGTGTAAGAACATATTCGGGTATAATAAGGTATACCAGTGCGCAAGATTCTTTTAGGATTTTGTTTGCCGTGTTAATTAGTAACGGGGCATTTATCTTACTAAACCTTTTAGTGATTGCGCTCGGCAACCATCCATTGATTTCCAACAGTGTACTCGTTGTAAATGGCCTTGCTTGTTTTTTATTAATGGTTACTTATAGAATTTTAGTAAAATACTTTTTTCTGTATATAAAAAATTTAAAATTAGATAAGAAAAGAGCTATTATATATGGTGCGGGTGAAGCTGGTGTAGCTACGAAGAGAACATTTGACAATGATTATAAGGTTAATAAGAACATTATTGCATTTATAGATGATGATCAGCGTAAAGTGGGTAAAACAATAGATGGGATAAAGATATTAGATGCTAAAGACCTGCCAAACCTTATTGCTCAACATGAACTGGATGAAATAATTTTTGCATCATATACCATACCTATTGAACATAAGAACAAAGTAGTTGATATGTGCCTTGAAAATGATATCAAGGTGTTAAACATACCTCCACAGGATGTATGGGTAAGCGGCAAACTTCAACCTACACAAATCCAAAAGATCAATATTGAAGATCTTTTAAACAGAAAATCAATAGAAATTGACATAGCCAGCATACAAAACGAATTAAAAGGGAAAAGAATACTTATTACAGGTGCTGCGGGTTCAATTGGTAGTGAAATAGTAAGACAGCTTTTAAAGTTTGATGTAAGCCTCATAATTATGTGCGATCAGTCGGAAACGGCTTTACATCACTTATACCTTGAAATTGAAGAAACCCATACCGACCTGAACTTTCATGCGTATATAGGTGATGTAAAGGATCAAAGCAGAATGCAGAATTTATTTGATACCTATAAACCTCACTATGTATATCATGCTGCTGCCTATAAGCATGTACCTTTGATGGAGGATAATGCATCTGAATGTGTTAAAACCAATGTGCTCGGTACAAAAACTATATCAGACCTGGCTGTTAAGCATGGAGTTTTAAAATTTGTAATGATATCTACCGATAAGGCAGTAAATCCTACAAATGTTATGGGTGCATCAAAAAGAATTGCCGAGATTTATGTACAATCATTAAATAAATCTATACATACCAAAGATTTTAGTTTTAATAATAGCTATAGTGAATTAACTCATGCAGTGCCTGTCACCAAATTCATTACCACCCGTTTTGGTAATGTTTTAGGATCGAATGGCTCGGTAATACCAAGGTTTAAGCAACAAATAGAAAAGGGCGGCCCTATAACTGTGACACATCCCGAAATTACCAGATATTTCATGACCATACCAGAAGCTTGCCGTTTAGTACTTGAAGCAGGGTGCATGGGCAATGGGGGAGAGATATATATATTTGATATGGGAAAATCTGTGAAAATTATAGATTTGGCTAAACGGATGATACGACTTGCTGGCCTTATTCCTAATCATGACATTAAAATTGAATATTCAGGCTTAAGACCAGGTGAAAAGCTTTTTGAAGAATTGTTAAATAACAATGAAAATACCATGCCTACTCATCATGAAAAAATTATGATTGGTAAAGTTAGAGAGTATTATTTTAATGAAGTTGAAAGCCAAATATATGGTTTAATAACACATGCTAAAAATAATGATGACCTGCAGGTTGTTAAAGCCATGAAACAAATTGTTCAGGAATTTAAAAGCAAAAACTCAGTTTTTGAAGAAATAGATCTGGCATTAAATACCTTATAAATGCTTAAAAATATACTTTTTGTAATATCGCTAATTTTTATTTTTTCGTGTAAAAAGAATGTTAATAATGAAGTTGAGGTTTACAATAATGATTTTGAATCGGGCAACTTATCTAACATTGATAATGGAATAATTAACCAATTTAATGGAACAGCAGTATTAGGCAATTATAATAATGAGAGTTTTGCTTTAACTGTTGGCAATTTACCCAAACATGACCTTGTTAGAGTGTCATTTGATCTTTAT
Source organism: Mucilaginibacter sp. (assembly GCA_028288285.1). Classification (GTDB taxonomy): domain Bacteria; phylum Bacteroidota; class Bacteroidia; order Sphingobacteriales; family Sphingobacteriaceae; genus Mucilaginibacter. Next base: position 25,137 of record JAQBNZ010000223.1, on the reverse strand, counting down.
ATTCATGATAGTTGGGATGGTGATAAGATCGCACCTGATGGTCCTGATGTATGGAAAATGCTGATAGACGGAAATCCATATATTAGTGCTTCTTTTTCTAATGAGGCATGTGGTGTTGGTGTATTTTGCCCACCACAATCATATCCTTTAGATTATCCTAATAATAACAGTAATCCTAAAGCCGGTGCTTACAGAACAGATCTGCCCGGTTTTTGCCATTTAATTAAAGATCCAAACGGCACAACATTATATAAAATTGAAAAGATTATAAGACATTCAAACAAAACTTTGTTGCTACAATGTTTAGATAAGCTTGTTCAAACTAATACTGCTGATCCAAAATGTGACGAAAGCTGGTCAATAGATAATATTAAGATCAAAGCAATTACATTATGAAGATCATAAAGATAATAGTTATTGGCGCGTTAAGTTTACTTGTAAGATTTAGCGTTTATTCACAATCCTTACCTGTCGGTACAACCACAGTAGAAGACTATTATAGAAATGCCCAGTTAATGGGGATAGCTGATACAAGTGTTTCATTTACTGTTCGCCCCATTTTTCCTGGCCTTCTTAAAAAGCACAGCGATGCGTTTTATCCTGATAGCACTGAAAAGCGTTATAACTTATTAGATGCAAACAGTTCCGGACAATCTAAAGACCATAAATTTAAATGGAGCGTTTTACCTTTAAGTTTACAAACCCAATTTAATTCGCATCATCCTTATGGCTGGAATGATGGTCCAATGATACCTTCTAAAGGCTTGCAAACATTAACAAGCGCAGGTATTTACATGGAGTACGGGCCACTAACTATTCAACTTAATCCCCAATTTGTTACAGCGGCAAATTCCGACTTTGAAACCTTTAACAATGGCCATTATGATGTTATTTTTGCCCGTTATTATGATATTTACAATAACATTGATCTGCCTGTAAGATTTGGTACAGGAAGCTATACAAAGCTATATTGGGGCCAAAGCAGCATAAGGTTAAATTACAAAGCTTTATCTTTTGGCGTATCAACAGAAGACCTATGGTGGGGTCCAGGGATACGTAATTCACTATTAATGAGTAATTCTGCTCCCGGCTTTGCACACTTAACATTCAATACGTTACGGCCATTAAAAACGCCAATAGGCTCTTTTGAAGGCCAATTAATTGCAGGAAGATTAGAAAACTCAGGTTTTGCACCCTTAGTGCCTGATCATAGTTTTTTTGGCACAAACTTGTATGTTCGCAAACCTAACGATTGGAGATATTTGGCAGGAATAGTTTTAACATGGCAACCCAAATGGATACCTGGCTTATTCTTAGGGTTTGACCAAAGTTCACAAACTTATGGTAAAGATTTAAGCGGTATAAGAGATTATTTACCCTTGTTTTCTTCCAGTAAACACATCAAGGCTCCAGATAATCCTATAAATAAGCAAGATCAAAGAAGCGCGGTATTTATGCGCTGGATTTGGACGCAAGAGCATGCCGAAATATATTTTGAGTACGGACACAATAATAACACAAATGATTTTACTCAAAATTTATTATCTCCCGATAAATCACGTGCCTACATATTTGGTTTAAGAAAGATACTACCTTTCAATAAATCGCGAAATGAAAATATCTTAATTGGAATTGAAGTTACACAACTCCAGGAAAATGATATTAATAATATAAAGCAAGGATATGAGTGGTACGTAAGTAAGAATATCAGGCAGGGATATACTAACCAGGGCGAAATGTTAGGTGCAGGAATCGGGCCGGGTGGCAATTTACAATCGTTAAATGTTAGCTGGATAAAGGGATTAAAAAAACTGGGAATTCAAATTGAGCGATACACTCATAATGACGATTTTTATTATTATGCCTATTACGATAGTTTTGATTTTAGAAGGCATTGGGTTGATTTGAGTTTTGCGGCCAATGGCGAATGGAATTATAAGAATTTAATTTTTAATGCCAAGCTACAGGGTATCCAATCTTTAAATTATCAATGGTATTTAAAGCAAAACCCTGGTGATCCATATTTTGTAAATGGGGTTAATGCTTTTAATGTACAAGTTCAGTTAGGGGCAACATATAGGTTTTAAACACAATAACTAAATAATGAGAAATATATTTTTTGTGTTAAATATAGTATGTGTGCTTACATCTTTAACGTTTAATAAAGTTATAGCACAATCGCTACCAGTTGGCACACCCGTGCTTGACGATTATTACCGAAGGCAACAATTGCTTAGTAAAATTGATTCAAATGTTTCTTTTACTATTCGTCCGCTTTTTCCGGTTGCAGCATTTAAAGTTAAAGATGTATTTGATCCTGATAGTTCATTTAGAAAGGATAGCTATACAAAAACAGGACCTGTTACCTTTGATAAAGGTAAGGGCTTAATTCAACTACTACCTTTAAGCTGGCAACAGCAGTTTAATTCAGATCATCCTTACGGTTGGAATGATGGAGCAATGATTCCGGCCAAAGGATACCAAACTATGATTAGTGGGGGAGTTTTTTTTAAATATGGCCCGTTAAGCATACAACTAAGGCCAGAATATGTATATGCGGTTAATCCGAAATTCAGTGGATTCGCCACCGGCCATTCTGATCAGGATTTAATTAATTATTACAGTTATTATACTTATATAGATTGGCCAGAACGTTATGGGAGCGGCCCTTTTAGTAAGGCATTTTGGGGAGAAAGCAGTATTAGACTTACTTTTGGACCAGCATCTATAGGTTTATCAAACGAAAATATTTGGTGGGGACCTGGTATTCGCAATTCATTAATCATGAGCAATAACGCTCCCGGATTTAAGCACATTACTCTTAACACTGTACGTCCTATAAATACGTATATTGGGTCTTTTGAAGGACAAGTAATAGCCGGACGGTTAGACGCTTCAGGTTTTTCACCGTTAAGTGAAACTACTTTATCTAATGGAAGTAATATATATGCGCCCAAAAGAGACGATTGGCGTTATTTTACAGGTTTTAATTTAAACTACCATCCAAGGTGGGTGACTGGATTAACACTGGGCTTAATAAGAACATTTGATGCTTATAAAAAGGATGTAACAGGCTTTAGTGGATATGTTCCTTTTTTTGTTCCATACCAAAAGAAAAATACAAATAATGGCGATCCTTTTCCCCGAGATCAGCTTACTTCTTTATATGCAAGGTGGCTGTTCACTAAAGCACAGGCCGAAGTTTATTTTGAGTATGGTTTAAATGATAATTCTTACAATTTTAGAGATTTTATAGGTTCGCCGCAGCACTCAAGAGCATACATATTTGGTTTGCGAAAAATGTTTCAACTAAATGGTTATACTAATCAGCAAATTTTATTTAGTGCAGAGATAACTCAACTTTCACAAACACCCGATAGATTAGTACGAGATGCCAGTGGCTGGTATATACACAGTGGTGTAACACAAGGTCACACTAATCAAGGACAAATACTTGGGGCAGGCACAGGATCAGGAGGTAACCTACAATCAGTAGATGTTAGCTGGATATCAGGACTTAAAAAATTAGGTATTGGTTTTGAAAGGTATGAGCATAATGTAGACTTTTACAGAACGACTTTCCCTGATATTAATGGCAACAGTCGTAAATGGGTTGATTTCGCTTTTTCTTTAAATGGAGAGTGGAACTATAAGAATTTAATATTTAATGCCAAATTGCAAGAAATTAAATCATTGAATTACCAATGGGTATTAAAAGATTATGATCCTACAAAATACTACATCCCCCATAATGATGTATTTAACTTTCATGGAGAGTTGGGCGTAACCTATAGGTTTTAATTAGCCTTTTTCCTGTTTACAAGCACATAGAAGCTGAATAACAAGCCTGAAATAATTATACCCGCTAATATTGCTATAGAATACTTTAATTTATTCTTTTTAAGTGGGAATTCAGGTTCATCAACAACCTGCACTGTTGGTGTTTCCTGGGCCAGCATTGTCTTGCTGGCTTCTAAGTTTTTAACTGTTTCAGAAAAAATTGTTGTTAAAACAATCTTATCACGCTCTTTTACCTCAACATTGGCATTAACGTTTGTATAAGCCGGGTTAAGGTCTAATAGATTTTGGTTGGCTGCAGATAATGAATATGTTTTACGGTTAAGTATCTGCCCAATGCTATCTGCCCGATGCTGCAGGCGTTCAACATTGTTTCTTAATCTTTTAGTTTTTGTAGTGATGAAAAAATCGGTTGATTGCTTTATCATTCTGGTGCAGAAAAGCAGAGCCAATTTTTCATCCTTCATAGTGGTATTTACTTCAAAGAAACCCAATTTTTTATCCGTTTTGGCAATGCCAAACTCACCTGATAGTATAAGAGTGGTCATCTCATGCAAAAGACTATCCTGAAGTCTGGTATTGTGCTTATCGTCCATTGGAAACCGGGTTATCTTACCATCCGGACTATACTTTAACCATTTTTTATTTAGCTTGTAAACAGCGGCATACCGGTCTGCCAATGTTTGAGTATTATCATAGGGTGTTAATAAGGTTTTTTTGATAAGCTTTTGGCTTTTTATCAACTCCTGAACATTATCTCCGGCTAATACGCCACTGGCACCGCCCAATCCATCTAAGTTAAAACCGAACTGGCCTGCCAATGCTGATAACCCGCCCGCGGCGCCTGATGATTTTGCATCATCTACCACAAAAGTTAAACGGGCGGTATAAGTAGGAGTCCATAACCAGGCCGTTAAAGCACCTAATAAAGCGCCTGCTACTAATACAATTGAAAGTATTTTTTTAAACCGAAATATGTATTTAATATCGGCTACACGATCATTGAATAGTTTGTTAAACGAAAATTCAGGCTCGTAAGGATATGGCGTATTCTCCTGGTTCATGTTATTTGTATAAAATAGCAAACAAGCTAACTAAAGCGGTTAAAGCAGTGGCAAGAGGAGCTATATCTGCGAAGCCTATTTTAAACCTACTATCAGGCGTTTTTTCAGGAACCACAATTTTGCTTCCGGGTTTTACAGTTGGATAAACGCGAAAGAACAGGAAGCGGCGAACAGGCTTATTAAGGCCATCGGGATATTTTATATATGCTCCTTTTAACCTGGCATTTTCAGTTGTTCCGGCAGCTGAATTTATATAATATTTAAAACTGCTGCCGTTATAAGTTATGTATTGCGGATTATTAACGGCACCGGCAACCTCAACATATGATATAACACGTGGTACATATATACTATCACCCGGTAAAAGTATCATATTGGTTTTAACTTTTTTGCTGTTGTTGGCAAGATCAAGATTCACTCTAACGCCACGCCTGTAAACTTGTGTATTTTCAAGCGAACCATAAGGTGTTATGCCACCGGCACGTTTTAAAAAGTCGAGCGCTGTTTCATCCCTTTTTTGTACTGCATAATCGCCGGGGAATAAAATTTCGCCCTTAATACTTACATTACCTAAGGACTTGTAGTTTACCAAACGCGGTACATATACAAAATCCATTGGCTGTAGTTCAATATCAGGCGGGTTCACAGCATTACTATTCATATCCACAGTAAACGTATTTACCAATTGGTTGGCCACGCTGTCGCTCTCGTTTTTAATGATTCTGGACACTTCAACATGGTGGTTGGCTGCCTCATCATCAAATCCGCCTGCCATAGCTATCAGATCTGCTAATTTCAGGCCTTTACGATAAGTAATTACAATTGGTTTTCTAACATAGCCGCTAATTGTGATCTTTTGATTTGATGTAAATACATTTCTGTCTAAAATAATTACGGAATCTTCACGTAATAAAGGGACATCGTTTCTCCCGTTTATAATATCTGCAGGTTTAAATGAAATAGATTCTCTTTCCAGATTAGGTAGCGTACGTTTTATATAGCCGCGTTCCATATAAGCTTCAGGCTTTAATCCTTGCGCCTTTTTTAACAAAGCCGCCAAAGTGAAACCGGCAGAAAGTTCATACACTCCAGGGCGATAAACTGATCCTTCTAACGTTATTCGGTTTGTGTACCGGTTAGTGATAGTGCCGATACTTACCATATCACCATTACGAGGTATATAGTTCTCAAAAAGGTTGGCCGGCACATCTTTCACTTCGCGCTCCAGTGTATTTATCTGGTCAATTTTAGCGATGCCTTTATAAGCGATATCTGTATAACCGCCTGCATATTTGATAAGGTCATCCAATTGCTCATTGTCTTTTAACTCATATATAGCTGGCCTTTTAACTTCGCCGCTAATGCCTACTCTTTTTTTATAAACAGGTATCCTTATCACGTCCTGATCTTCAAGGCGTATATTGCCGCTTAACAAGCCCTGCTGTAAAAAGCTGTAAAAATCAACAGTTTTATAAACCTTGTTATTCCTAATTAGTTCAATATTCCTTAATGACCCGTTTGCATTAGGGCCACCCGAATTATATAGAACATTAAACAGGGTAGATAATGAAGACAAAGTGTATGTTCCCGGTGTTTTTACTTCACCTACAATAGTTATCTTAATACTGCGTGTATTACCTAAATTAATAGCTAACTGTGTTTGCCCAGAATTTAAACCGGGATATACCTTGGTCATTTTACTTTTTATTAGGTTGGTAGCCTGTTCAATAGTAAAGCCGTTTACGTATATTATACCAGCGTAAGGTATTTGCAAATTACCTTCGGGCGTAATTTTTGAGCGTACGCTGGTTTCATTTAAACCTGTTAAAAGTACTATTACCTCATCACCCGGACCTAATACATAACCTTTTGGAGTAGCTACAGAAAAATTAGGCTCGAATTTTATGGCTGATTGATTAAAAAAATCAGCACCATAAACACTTAATGCCGCGGGTGCCGGGCTTGCAGGAATAGGAGTAACAGCTTTTGGGGTAATAACGGTATCATTCACACTCCTTGAAAAATCTATCTTTTCTTTTTCAGATTTGGTAACGGTTTTTGTTGCATTTGTTTTATTCAAACCTAACAAAGTTACCCTGTCTTTAAACGCTTGTACTTCGCCGGCAGGTAAGCCTTTTTGCAACATTAATTTATAGGCTTCCTGCTCAGGTATGCCTGAATCCTGCATTTTCTTCCAAACCTGGATTATCTGGTCATCAGATAATTGACTTACCTTAACGTTTTGAATATTGCTCATAGATATATTTTGAGCAAAAATTTGTTTCGAGGGTAGAATTAAATATAAAAACAGGATATATAATAGGTACTTAAAGCGCATGTAATAATTGATGTTTAAACTAAGCGTACAAATATAAAATATTAAATCAGTGAAAGGCTATAATTGGATGCTTGTGAGTTGAGTTAGTACACACAACCTATAATGCAGGAATTAGTTTTTTTAATCCTTCATAATGGTTTTGTGTGTTTATAAGTTTATTGATATGTATTTGAGCATTTGCACCCATCTTTGCTATTAGTGCTTTATTATTATATAATAAGGATATTGCATCTGAAAGTTGTTTATCGTTACCAGGATCAAACAATAAACCTGTTTCATTATTGATAACCATTTCTGGTATAGCACCAATGTTTGATCCTATAACTGGTTTTCCTAAAGCCATAGCCTCAACCACCGTAAAACCTAATACCTCATACCACTCAGATGCACAAATCAAAAACTCTGATCCATTAATTATCTGCAACGTTTCCGGCTTACTTTTCTTACTCAAAAAAGTAACGTTGTTTAATTGATGAGTATCTTTAAATTTTTTTAATTCGGTTTCCTGTGTGCCTGTGCCTATTATTTTAAGTGAAATATTCGGACAAGCTCTCATGGCATTTAAAAGGGTATGCGCACCTTTTATTTTTTCAAGCCGGCCAACAAAAACAATATATCTGTCGGGGAAAGCTTTTGGAGCAAGCTTTGCCGCTTCAATCCCGGCATAATCATAGCCATGATATAATTGTATCAGTTTATCCTTAAAGAAATTAAATGATTTGAATTTTTCATATAAGAAAATTGATGGGCACACGTAATGATCGACATACTCATAGTAATTTAGAGATTTATGAACATAATTCTCTAAGGCAGCAACTGTACTGGCTAATACCGATCCTTTTTTGCAGGTATGAGTAATGCAATTATAAAAAGCTCCATCCAAGCACCGTTCGCATATTTGACCATGACTTATAAAAGTACTTTCCGGACAAATTGGAGTGTACTCGTGCAATGTCCAAATAATGGGAATACTTTTTTCTTTTAAGATTTTTAAAATGGTAGGAGTGATGTAATGATGGATAACATTAATGTGAGCAAAATCTATCTTAACTTTCTCTAATAACCGTTCTAAATTCCTTTGCGCTTCAAAGGAGTATATACTTTTACTAATTACTTTTACACCAGCGATTAAACTGCGCTTATTAACTTTTTTATAATCAATATTTTCAATAAAAAAATCAGCATATTCGGAAGGATAATTTCTGTTGTCCTTCATTGAAAATGGAATAACAGTATGCCCTTTTTGCTGATAAAGGTTAGTTACATTTTCAACATAGGTCCAATCTCCGCCACTTGGATACCAGGTCCAGTTTACTATAAGAATATTCATTTAACCTGTTGGTTCTAATAGTTTCTTAATTATTGTTATTTTAATTAAAAGCAAACAAAATTCAAATATGGTTGTATTAAACCATATTATACTGAAAAATTTAAAAATTGTTACTTAAGTTAATTGAAAAAATTATAACCGAATGCATTGTTTTACCGTATAAACTAAATTAATATTATATTAATTTAGTTTATACGTTGCTAACACATTAATTACTGTGCGCATTAACATAATTATTAACTAACAAGTACTACTTGTTTAAAAAATATACTGGTAGTATAGCAAAAAAAGTTAATTTTGGTGCGAAGTGTGTTATAAACATATTCAGACGGCAATTTAGTATATCTACCTGGTTTGCCGATAACGGCTTTAACGTTTTATATGAAGAAAAAAATCTACCTTGCTGGTGCTGGAGGAATGCTTGGCGAAGCTTTTTACCGCATATTTAAAGACGACTATGAATTAAAGTGTACTGATAAAGATGTAAATGAAAAATGGCTTAGTTTTTTAGATTTTCGTGATTTTGAAAAATATAAAAAAGAAGTAGAAGCATTTATGCCAGATTACTTGTTTCATTTAGGTGCTTACACTGATTTGGAATATTGTGAACTGAACCTTGATGATACTTATCTTACCAATACTACTGCCGTAGAAAACGCTGTATATATTGCCAATAAATTAAACATACCACTACTTTACATAAGTACTGCCGGAATATTTGACGGTACAAAAGATTTTTATGACGATTGGGATGAACCCAATCCGCTTGGGCATTATGCACGCTCCAAATATATGGGCGAACGCTACGTGCGCGAAAATGCGCACAGATATATCATTTGTCGTGCCGGCTGGATGATGGGTGGTGGCCCCGATAAAGACAAAAAGTTTATTAACAAGATTATTAAACAATTAGCAAGTGGTAAGCGCGACCTGCACATTGTTAATGATAAGGATGGTACACCAACATTTACAGTTGATTTTGCAAAAAACGTTAAATTGCTTATTGAAAAAGAATACTGGGGGCTTTATAATTTGGTTTGTAATGGAGAAACAAGCCGTTATGAAGTAGCGGAGGAATTAGTTAAAATTTTAGGCTTGGATAACGAAGTCACTTTTCATAATGTTACATCAAGTTATTTTAAGGATACCTACTTTGCACCCAGACCATCGTCAGAGCGCTTAATTAACAGGAAATTGGAATTAAGGAATATGAATATTATGCGCGATTGGAAAATTGCTCTTAAAGAATATGTTGAAGATTATTATACAGATTATTTGAAAGATAAATTTAGTCCTGTAAAAGAGGATATAACTGTAATATAAATAATACCTTCAATAATGCGTATCGCTGCATTTGGCTTCCGGTCAATACCTCCTTCTAAAGGTGCTGCTGGTGCCGATAAATTTGCCATTGAATTATTTCCTCGTTTAGTTAAAAGAGGCCACAGTGTTGTAGCCTACAACAGGCGTTATCCTGATGTATTTGTTGATGTAAGTGAGTACAAAGGTGTATTGATTAAAACTATTAAAACCACCAGTCGTAAAGGTTTTGATACTTTATGGCATTCTTTTAGGTGCACATTCGATATTATTTTTAATAACACTGCGGATATTGTGCACATTCAAAATGGTGGTAACAGTATTTGGGCGCTACCACTTAGGCTCTTTGGCAAAAAAGTATTCATTAGTCAGGATGGGGTAGACTGGAAGCGGGATAAATGGCCCTGGTATGGAAAGTTATATTTAAAACTGTCATCATTTATTACTGCGCACATCCCTAACGAAGTGATTTTTGATAACGTTATTGCCAAAAAACTTTTTGAAGATAAATTTAATAAACATTTTAAATTTATCCCATTTGGCAGTGAGGTTGAAGCAGGCACTGGTAACACAGATATTTTAAATAAGCTCAATCTTGAAAAAGGCAGTTATTATTTATTTGTAGGCCGGTTTATACCTGATAAGGGCTTACATTATCTGATACCTGCTTTTGAAAATTCTGCTTCAAATAAAAAACTGGTTATGATAGGCGGATCGCCGAACCCATCACCATATGAAAAACAATTATTTGATATGGCCAGCGACAGGATCATATTTCCTGGTTATGTGTATGGCGAAGATGTTAATACATTGATGTTAAACGCTTATTGTTACATTCAGCCATCAGATGTTGAAGGATTGTCGCCTGTGGTATTAACAGTAATGGGTTTAAATGTGCCACTTATTGTAAGTGATATTGAGGAAAATGAGTATGCTGTTTTAGATACTGCACGCAAATTTAAAAAAGGAAATATTAACTCGTTAACTGAGGAGATAAACTACTGCGAAGCACAGTACCCGGAAATGCTTGCTCTTGCAAAAAAGGCTCAACATAGAGCACTAAGTGTGTTTAACTGGGAGAATGTTGCAGACCAACATGTAGAAGTGTTTATGAACGGTTAAACCGCTTTATGGAATACATTTACCAGCTCCAGGGCCGCTTTTTCCCAAGAGAACTGTTTTAAACGTTCCCGTCCTTTAATAATCATACTTTCTCTTAGCTCAGGGTTATCTAATACAGTTTTAATTTTGACGAAGACATCATCAACATCAAATGGATCAAACTGTAAAGCAGCATCACCGCCAACCTCAGGTAAACTGGTGGTATTTGCAATAAGTACAGGCAAATCATGCTGAAAAGCCTCTAAAATAGGTATTCCAAAGCCTTCGTTTAATGACGGAAACACATACATTAATGCATTATTATATAATTGAGCTAACACCTTGTCTGGTAAATAGCCGGTAAATATTACATCTTTCTGCAGATTGTTTTTTTCGATAGCCAACGATATCTCAGCATGGTCACTTTCTACATTCGCAGGTGAGGTAGAACCTGCGAATACTAACTTTAAATCAGGATAGCCTATATTTTTAATTTTGCCAAATGCCCGGATAAGAGCAGGTATGTTTTTCCTTTTAAACATTGTACCCACATGCAATATGTAACTACCTTTTAATAAAGAAAATTCATTTAGCGGGTTAATATCACTACTTTCACTATTACCTAATTCTTTTGGGCCTTCATGTATCACAATAAGCTTTTCATTAGCAATATGCGTAAAATAATTAATTTGTTTCTTCGCATATTCAGAAGGTGTAATTACAAAAGCAGATCTTTGGGCTGCAGGTACTGCGGTCAATTTATAAAGCCATAACCACAGTTTGCCATAATGCTCCGGATTTTCAAAAAAGAACGCGTCATGAAAAACGGGTATGGTCTTGTATCCCAGATGAATTAAGGGTACAACATTATCTGTACAAAATATAATATCACACCCTTTAAATAGAGCTTTCAAAGGCAATATCAATTGTTTCCATAATTGGTATCTCAAATGTTCAAGCAGTGTAAGTAATTTATTTTTACCTGTATAAACTGGAATGTTACTATCTATAAAATGGAAGCGCTGCTCGTTGTTGCCCAGCTTTTTAAATTCTTTGCATAGTTCTTCCAGATAAGTTTTAGTGCCGGTTTGTGCTATCTGCAGATCACGTATATCAACTCCTATGATTAATGGCTTAGGCATACCTTAATTTACTTCGCGACTTTTAATAATTTTAGCAGGCACGCCGGCAACAATTGAATTAACAGGTACAGATTTGATAACAACACTGCCAGCGGCAACTATGCAACCATCGCCAATATTAACGCCGGCTAAAATTGTTGCGCCGCCACCTATCCAGCAATTATTACCAATAGTAACGGCGTTTTTAGTTACGCCCTGATCTTTTATAAGCATTGCAATCTCCATGTGATTATGGTTCTCTGAAAATATTTGCACATTGGGCCCCATTATTACATCGTTACCAATAGTAATGCCACCCTGCCCGGCAAAATATGCCCGTGCGCTAATGCCGGTTCTGTCGCCAATGGTTATACCTGTACCTTTTTGTGCAATAATACCAGTGCAGAAAAGTATACAATCGCGAGCTATAGAAACCTGGTCGCCCAATTTTATTCCGTTTACAGATAGTGCGTTGATGCTTACATTATCCTCTAAAATTAAATTTTTACCTGCTTTTAATAAATAGCCGTGTCGCACTTTTACATTGCTGCCAACAAACACCAACCCACTACATTTTTTTAAAAATATCCGTAGCCATAAACCCCTTATTATCTGGGCAAACCTAACCAAAGTAACACTAAGCAGATCCCTTTCAGAGTAAGCGCTTTCCCATTTGTAATCGGGGTTACCCTTAAGCTTCCTTATTAATTTTTCAATTATCATTTATTGCAGGTTGTAATGGAATATTTCGGGGACGCATAATAATACTCACCAGTAATCCCGACAGAAGCCAGTTCATATATGAAATATAAGAAGATGATTCTACTTCTGAAGTGAGCAGCGGAATTAAAAAACCGATTTTTAAGAGCAAAACTGCAAAGCATACTTTTCTTTCTTTTCCTTTAAGTTTAGGCAGCCATTTTAAACTTGCTCTTATAATCATAATGTAAATGGATAGATATAAAAACAACGCAATTATACCGGCTTGTACACCAATTATAATAAATTGATTTTCACCTCCTATATTCTCACCCAAGCTACCCGCAACTCGTCCGGATGTACCTAAGCCAAGCCCTAATGGACTCTCGATCATAGCCATTATACCTTGTACCCATTCAACTACGTGCCCAACGCTTGATGGATTACTAAAGTCTATTGTATTCATTATAACCTCAACAATACCTGACTTGTTATCTTCAAAACGGGTAAACAAATATAAAAGATAAGCTGCTCCAACAGCTACACCAAGGTGTACTGTATCCGTAATAAATTTACGTTTGGTAAGCAGCGCATATACGTATATAATTAAGAAATAACTTGCCAGGGGCGCACGTGACACAGCGAATAGTATAGATAGAAAAGAAGCACCTAATGCCAATACTCCTGCCACGTTAATATTAAACCGGTTGTTGTCTCTTGTGTATAATGCAAGTATTATAGATAAGGCAAGTATAGTAGCCGCAGCATGTTCAAGTGGGTTGGCAAAAAAACTCGCAAAACGCATATATCCACCTTCCGATTCAAATGTCCAGCTTAGTCCAAAATTTCCACTGGGTTCAAAGTTGAAAAAGTAGTAGCTGTAATCAGCATAGCCAGTCATGGTTTGTAGCTGGCGCTGCATAACCAATTCAAATATTAACACAGCGCCGGCAGCAATGGTAAGTAGTATTATGTAATTAAAATATTTATTAATGTAGATGTCTTTGGGATCAAACAATCGCCCGGTGAAGTAAACCACTACAAAAAAGGATGTGCTTTTAAAGGCCATCAATCGGTTTACAAAGCTTTGCTCACCAATGGGTAATATGGCATATATTAAAGTGTACAGTAAGAATCCCAGTATTGCGTAATCAATCAAATTAAAGCGCGGCCTATATTTTAAAGTGACGATATTTAAAATTAGTGTACTTATAATCAGCACCTCTTTAAAAAACTGAAATACGGGGATAATATCCTTTAATCCAAGTAGAAAGGCAACAGACATTGCCGTAGTGTAAATAGATAGGCCGAAAATTAAAAATAAAAGTACAGCCTGCTTGTTTCCTTTAAAAACTTCCCGTATCGCTACAAAAAAAGAAGTTATATAGATAAGTGGAAAAATGAACATTCTTTACGTACTTATTAATAATTGTTGGGCCAAATTAGGTTTTTTGGAGTGGAAATCCCTTCTTTTAAACCTTTAATTAAATACCTGGCCTTTTGATTACGGCCGCGAAATTTGAAATATACCAATACTGCGGAATAATAAATGCCATAAGTTATTGCATAAATGGGATAAAACAACGGCTTGCCGTATCTACGCAATATCCAAATATGATTGCGGCTGGTGTAATAGTGAATAACTGGACTTAGCGTACCTTCATTTTTTAGAGCAACTACTTTAGCTGATACACCTGCCTCATGGTACATTTTGCATGATGGTAAATAATGTAAATTATACCCAGCCTCCCGTAACCTAAAGCATAGATCAACATCTTCATAATACAAAAAGAATTGTTTATTAAATAAACCGCTTTTACTCAGCGCACTGTTCCTGAGCAGCATGCAGCAACCGGTAACCCACTCCACCTGACTAAAAGCCTGGTCGGGGCCAGGGGTTTTTGTATCAGAAATTACGGCCCCTGTCAGCTTATTGAAACTGCCTTCACCGTTCCATATTTTAGTTTTATCATGTATCCAGTAAATGGCAGGTTGTACTGCTGCAGCGCCCGGGTATTTATTTAAATGCGTACTCAGTTTAATAATAATATCATCATCAACCAAAGTATCGGTATTTAGTATAAGCGAGTAATTATATCCCTTATTGATGCTATATGTTAATGCCCTGTTGTTACCTTCGGCAAAACCAAGGTTTTCATCGTTATCAATAAATAACACATCAGTAAACTGATCCTGTAGCATGGCTAATGAACCGTCTGTTGATCCATTATCGGCAACAATAATATCATACAACTCCGGGTTGCAGTGTTGCCTCAACGATGAAATGCAATTAGCCGTATGCACGGGTGTGTTCCAATTTAACAGGATAACGGCAACCGGTTTAGACATTTTGTATAGAAGGTTTTTTGATAACGTACTCGTACATCAGCAATGCACATAATTCAACAATTAAGGTAAAGGCCCCTACAAACTGGCTATGCCCGGAAGTTAACAGTAAAAAAGTTACCAATATTGATGTAAAGAACAAGATCACTGCAATCCTGAATATATAAATGGTATTGTTTTTTAAAAGTTGATCAAGCACGTTCAAAACATTAAGAGCTGATATAGCAGGTACAAATGCCATTATCCTTAAAAACAGTGTGGCTGTTTCATTGTGTTGTTTGGTTAACACAAAAATTATAAAATCGGCCAGTATAAATATAAGTAATGAGCCTGCAAAAAATATAGCCGTTATTAGGTATTTGGTTTTGCGGCGATAAATATTCCATTGTTCAACACTTTGTTTATATATAATTGCGGCGTTAGGGTACAAAGCGTTGGATATGGTAATCAGTAAAACACGGCATTGGCCAATTATCCTGTCACATAGCGTATAGGCACCCAATAATGTTGCATTACCCCATATGGGCAATACAAATATAATAATGGTTTGCTGCAGGTTTACAGATACATTATTTATGGTGAGATAAAAATTATCCTTCGCAATTTTAAACATGCCTGATGCTAACGGTGTTTGAAAAGACAAATTTAACAATGAGCTAAAATAAATAAGCAAACCCAAATAAGTTAAGGTATTGGCCATTCCCAAGATAAAGTTGACCCAACCGGCATGCTGCGAACCTTTAATAAAAAGTATTAATGATAGCAAGCAAATTACATTTGACAATAGGTTATAAATATTAAATATTTTAAGCTTTTCGATGCCATTAAAAAAGCATAACGGATTAAAAACTTCTGCTAAAACTATTGGTACAGATAGTAAAATGTAAGAGTAATAGGGTATAGGTGTAAACTGTAAACAAAATAACACTACCAGGAAGATTGCAAATATGAGCATCCTTATCCATAAAGTATTGTAAAATACAATGCTCAGCTTATGCACATCATCTCTGTTAAAAGCAATATCTCTAATACCGGTTTGGTTGGTGCCATAATTAATAACTGTACCTGCAAGTTGAGCAAAACGGCTGGTGAACATAATAATGCCAAATTCGGTAATGCCAACCACCCGGCTAATCACCAAAATACTCAAAACAATTAGTAAAGTATTAGAAAGCTGAATGCCGCTTAAATTGAAGAAGTTAGAAATGATATTAGTTTCTCTTAACCTGTAGTAAGAGCCTATTAAACGTTGTTTCAAATTTTACAGATTGCTAACTTACAAAGTTAGCTTATTTTAATTATAAACGAATTGCTTAGGTAGTATACCCAATTATCATATAAAATGGATTTGCAAAGTAAGAATAAATAAGTATCTTAGTTGCTAAGATACTTATTGTATAAAATATGATATGAATGAAAAATTAGACGATGAAACAATAAAAAGAATTGGCGAATTAGGAGGGAAGTTTTCTGACTCAACTATTTTGATGCACGAGGCTATCGCAAAAAAAGCGGGTCTTACAGGCACCGATCATAAATATTTAGGATTGTTAATTAAGCACGGTACCATGACAGCAGGTGAACTTTCTAAACTTACAGGGTTGACCACCGGAGCAATAACAGGGGTAATAGACCGGCTCGAAAATAGGCACCTTGTTAAAAGAGCATTTGATAAGGCTGACAGGCGGAAGATTGTAATAGTACCCGATTACGATGAAACTGTAAAGCTAATGGGGGCCACATCTACCGATTTACAAAGTCGGATGATTGCACTGATGTCGACACTTAGTGAAAATGAAGTCAAGATAGTTGAAAAGTACATGCTGTCCACAATAGCAATAATGAATGAGTTTACAAACGAGCTAAACAATAACAAATGAATAACATAACAGCAGAATACATTACACGAGCCGAAACCTGGATATTTATAACAATACTTATTTATTTTTTAATGAACGGAGCTCAAATATTTGAGACGGTTGTTATTGTGCCTAAATGGACAGCTGCACCGCCAGAATCATTACAGATATTTAAAGGTAAACATGCGCTCGATTTTAATTTTTTTTGGATTGCAATGCACTCCATTCATGAGGTTACATTTATACTGGCCATTGCATTTTGCTGGCAAATAGATACAATAAGGAATTGGTTTTTAATATTATTTGCCATCCATTTTGCAGTAAGAGTATGGACGCTGGTATATTTTGCACCCAACATTATCGAGTTTCAAAAAATTGCCAATTCTGGTAGCAATGAGATTAGTCTGCTTAATAAAGCTTCAAAGTGGAAGAATTTGAATTATTTGAGGGTAGCTATATTTATAGCTGTTTCCCTTGGATTGATACCACTGCTTATTAAGCTGTTGAGTTTTAGATAAGCGCTTAGCTTATCTTTTTAATTTTCAATCGCAATGAATTGCCTATTACAATAACATCTGAGAAAGCCATTGCAAAGGCGCCAACCATCGGATTAAGAAAACCTAATGCGGCAACAGGTATGGCAATAATGTTATAAGCAAATGCCCAGAAAAGATTTTGTTTAATGGTTAGCAAGGTATGCCTGCTTATTTGCAAAAACTTAACCACCGATTGCAGATCGGTATTAAGCAATATAACTTTGGCCGATTGAATAGCAATGTGGCTGGCATCATTCATAGAAATACCAACGTCGGCCTGGGTAAGGGCGGGAGCATCATTAATGCCATCGCCTATCATAATAGTTTTACCCTTTTTTCGGTAAATATCTACCATTTGCAGTTTATCGTCAGGTAACATTTCTGCATGTACTTCCTGAATGCCAATTGTTTTGGCAACTGCTAAACAACGCGATCTTTTATCCCCACTTAGTAGTACCGGTATAATACCTGTTTTTTTAAGCTGGGCTATCAACCTGGCGGCATCTGGTTTAATGGTATCATCAATGGCTATCTGTGCCATTAAAACATGGTTTTGGTAAAGCGACAGATTAAAACTATCATTAGTATTTTGTTTAGCCGTCCCCAGGAAATATTTATTGCCATTTACATCTTCTGCACGCATTCCCAAGCCTTTTTCTTCCTTAACGGTAAGCATTATTACCTTTTGCTGCAGCTGCCCCTGCAACCCCCCAACAAGCGATTTTGCTATTGGGTGATTAGACCGTTCCTCAATAGCTGTAATAACACCGCGAATAAATTCTATATCAAAACCATCTTCAACTTTAATGTTGTTAATGCTGAACTTCCCTGTGGTTAAAGTTCCGGTTTTATCAAATAAAACATACTTGGTGTTGGCAACGGCCTCAATAGTATCGCCGCCTTTTATCAGTATGCCGTTTTTGGCGGCCCTGCCTAAACCTACCATCACTGCCGTTGGCGTAGCCAGGCCCATTGCACAAGGGCAAGATATAACCAATACTGCTATAGCATTCATCAATGATTGCTGCATATCTGCATCAGTAGCAAAATACGTAATCGCAAAAGTGAACATGGCTATGAGTATTACCACTGGCACAAATATCGATGCTACTTTATCGCCAAGCTTTTGTACCGGAGGCTTGGCCGCTTGTGCTTTTTTCATCAAATCAATAATTTGCGATAACACACTATTGCTGCCAACCTTTGTAGCCATTATTTTAATATTACCTTGCTGTACAATTGTACCGCCAATAACCGTATCGTATTTAGTTTTGCTTACCGGGATACTTTCGCCGGTTATCATGGCTTCATTTATTAATGCGTTACCTGATAATATTTCACCATCAACCGGCACCTGGTCGCCTTCGTTCACCAGTAACATATCGCCAGTTTGTACTTCTTTGACGTTAACTACTTCAATGTCATTGTTAATTATACGGTTAGCATTTACTTGCTGAAATTTCATCAAATCTTTTACTGCTGACGTGGTTTGATTTACCGAGCGTTTTTCAAGTACATTTCCCAGCAAAACTAATGTGATAATAGTGGCGCAGGTTTCGTAAAAGAGATAATGCTCACCTAAATGCTGAATGGTACCCGTTAGGCTATAAATAAACGCCGAAGCAGAGCCAATAAATATCAGCACATCCATATTAGGTACGCCGTTCTTAACCGAGCTGAAGGCACTTTTGCCAAAGTGCAGGCATCCCACAATAAACACAGGTAAACACAATATTAATTGAATAATTGAATTATGTAAAAAATGCCACGGGAATAACATGTGCAGCAGGAGTGGAGTGGTGAAGATGGCGCAAAAGATGAATTTATTCTCCACTTTTTCATAAAAAGCGGTTGGTTGCAAATTAACATCATCCACAACTTTAAAACCAAGGCTCTCTATATCTTTAATCACTTGAGGTAAAAGAGCGCCATCAGTTGTACTGAATTTTACTTCTTCTGACGCAAAGCTTACTAATATGTTTTGCAAGCCTTTCTTCTCCAATATTTTGTGAATACTCATTGCGCAATTGTTGCAATGCATACCAGTAACATTCAATTCCACTAATTGCTCTGCCATAATTACAAAAATACCCAATAATTAAAAATCGTTCTAAATAATTAAAGTAAGTATATTGTAATTTTAAAAAAGCTTTGCAAATTGAGTTAAGATTTCTATTTTTGCATCCTCCAACACGGTAGATGTAGCTCAGTTGGTTAGAGCATCGGTTTGTGGTACCGAGGGTCGTGGGTTCGAGCCCCATCATTTACCCAAAATGCCTCTCATGAAAATGAGGGGCATTTTTTGTTTGGAATGGAATTAATGCAGTGATAACGCCGACTAAAGTCTGAAAGCGGAGAAAATCGGGTATCATGCAGGCGTCCACTGCCGCATTAAGTTCTTTAGTGCGGGGTAAGCAAGCTTTGGCGAAAGCGTCTTTGGTCGTATATTGCAAGCGGTAATGAACGAAGTTGAACGACAAAAATTCTCTTGTCCGGGAATCTCGGGCCGGAACGAATAACCGCGGGCAACGGTTGCTGAAACAAGCCTGATAGCTTGGCTTACCGTATTTAAATCTGAACCGAACCGATGAAAGAACGCATCCACGCTGTTGACATTATTCGCGGCCTGATTATGGTGATCATGACGCTGGACCATTCGCGCGACTTCCTGCATTACCCAGGGCCCTCGCCGGTGAACATGCATACCACAACAGTGATCCTTTTTTTCACCCGCTGGATCACGCATTACTGCGCGCCCACATTCGTCTTTCTCAGCGGTGTATCGGCATTCCTGGCAGGGCAGAGCAGAACAAAAAAAGAACTCAGCCACTTCCTGCTCAAAAGAGGGGCGTGGCTCATTCTGTCGGACCTGCTGATCATCAGCTTACTGTTTAGCCTGGATCTGCAGTACCACATGCTTGTGCTAGAAGTTCTTTGGGTTATTGGCTTTGGGATGGTTATCCTCGCGCTGCTGATCAGTGCGCCGCGGGCGGTGATCGCTGTTATAGCATTACTCATTCTATTTGGTCACAATGCATTGGATTACGTGCGGCCTCCTAAAAATGGAATAACAGGTATTTTGTGCACTATTTTTCTGACCGCCAGGGGGGCGATCATACCGCTAAGCGCCCACCGGTCAATCGCCGAATTGTACGCGGTCATCCCCTGGACGGGTGCACTGCTGCTGGGCTACGTTTTTGGCAAACTGTATCAAACCGGAGCCGACGCTAGGAAAAGACAAAAAGTATTGTTGGTTTGCGGTTTATCGTTCATGGGGGTGTTTATCCTATTGCGGATGGTCAACCATTATGGCGACCCGGCTCCCTGGTCGGTCCAGCGGAATGCGGCCCATACGTTACTGTCTTTTCTCAACACAACTAAACAAACGCCTTCGCTGCTCTTTTTCTCTATGACACTAGGGCCGGTAATGGTCCTGCTGGCACTTGCAGAAAAGTTTAATAATCGGGTAACCGCTTTCTTTGAAGTCTATGGCAATGTACCCTACTTCTATTTTATCGGGCATTTATGCCTGCTTAGGGTTATGAATATTTTATTGATCGGAGTGAAGGGCCTTCCGTTCAAATCCGATGGAAATCCGTTTGTGTGGCAGGCACAAGGCTTTGGTTTCCCGTTATGGGCCGTTTATCTTTTTTGGCTGTCTGTGGTGGCTGCATTTTATTTCCCCTGTAAATGGTATGGTAATTATAAACGTGCGCACCGCCGGTGGTGGCTCTCTTATTTGTAGTGGGCATCCGGCGGTAAGTCACGGTTTGATCTTTACACATTCCGTTTTTTTCTGCAAGTCTAAAGGATAACACCGACCATAGACTAATAGACATCGCTGCTGTTTATTTGGTGGTGGCGGTGCCCATTTTGGCATATTCCACATCATTAGGCTCCCATAATTCGATCTTATTGCCCTCCGGGTCCATCAAGTGTACAAAATTACCATAACTCGTCTTTTCCACGCTGTCAACCGGCAGGATACCCGCCGCTTTCATTTGGGCTAAAAGCTGAGCCAACCCTTCCACGCGGTAATTGATCATAAATTGTTTTTCAGAGGGCTGAAAGTATTTGGTGGTTTCCTTAAACGGCGCCCATGCGGTAAAACCCTTTTTTGTACTGTCCATGCCCTGGTGCCATTCAAAAGTTGAACCGTATCCCCCCATGCGGATGCCCAGGTTCTTACCGTACCAGGCTTTCAGTGCCGCGGGGTCCTTGACCTTAAAAAAAATACCACCAAGGCCCGTCACGCGTGGACCGCTATTAACCGGATTGGTTACACGGCTGAAACCATAGCCCAACAGGAAGGCCGCGCAAAGCAGGCCAATTAGCGTAAACTTTTTCATGATATGCATTTTAACCTAAAGATAGGAAATACACAAGTTGACTTTGCAAACACCAGCGCAATTAAATATTGATAAAATGAATTGAAAGGGAAAGGGGTGCAAATGGCAGAATCGAAATTCAATGGTAGCTTTTAGTTCTAAAATCCAGCAATTTGTTCCAAATCCAATATAAGCCGGTTCGGCATTTGTACCGTTAGGGACCCTTAATGGGGCAAAGTCAAAAAGTTTGATTTTGCCCCATTTTTTTTATCTCTTGATTTGTTGTTAATTATTTGATAAAGTAACAGCGTTATATAGGTAAGCTAAAGTAAAATGTACTTCCTACACCGCTTTCACTTTCCACCCAAATTTCACCATCATGTCGTTTAATGATTTCTGCACTTAAATAAAGTCCAATTCCAAAACCCGAAATATGTTGTGTATGGTTGCTTTCTACTCGATAATAGCGGTCAAAGATCTTTTCAGCATCCTGTGGCTTAATACCCATACCTTCATCTCTCACGCTAACAATAACCCGCTCATTTGCCTGTTCACATTTTATTTCAATGTTTTTCCCCTTCGGCGAATACTTAATGGCATTGCTGATTAGATTTGAGATTACCGAACCGATCTTATCTGGATCAGCATAAACTTCAATGAAGTTATCCGGGGTAAAGTTAATGCTATGTGTACTTACAGTAAGGTTTACTTCATCAATTACCTCCTGAATAATCTTTTCCATTTCGAATCTGAGTTTCTCGATTAGGATCTTTCCTGATTCCAGTCGCGAAATATTCAGAAAACCGTTAATCATGCCAGTCATTCGTTTTACCTGAATATTAGCTTTATTCATTGCGCCACTTAAAAAGACATCTTCACTGTTTTTTAACTTGGCATTGGCTACCTGAATAATAGCATTCAATGAGGTAAGTGGCGTCTTTAATTCATGGCTTACCATTCCTATAAAATCGTTTTTTCTGATTTCATCCTTTTTCCTTTCAGTTATATCCCTTGCTATTTTAGATAAACCAATAATATTACCCTGTTTATCTTTAACAGGTGAAACAGTTATAGAAACATCAATAAGCTTTCCGTCCTTGGTAATTCTTTTTGTTTCAAAATGCTCTACACGCTCGCCATTTTTTAAACGTGAAAGGATGTTAGGCTCTTCTTCTTGTCTATCCTCAGGTATAAGTTTATATATAGTTTCCCCAATTATTTCGTCCGCGGCATAACCAAACATTCGTTCTGCAGAATTGTTCCAACTTGTTATAACACTCCCCAGGGTTTTACTAATGATCGCGTCATCAGAGGATTCGATGATCGCTGCCAACTTGGCGCTTTTTTCTTCCGCCTCCTTAATGTCTGTAATATCCAGCGCAATAATCAACCCTGTGTCAACTTCGTCATGCTCGTTTTTAAGTGGCACAAAATGTACCATATAATTTTCACCCGTTGCACTCTTGCGCTCAACTGAAAACTTTTCGCCGGCCATTACCCTTTCATATAAATGCCTGGAGGCTTCATATCGTTCAGGCGGTGCAACTTCCGTAGGATGCTTACCTGCATAATCTTTGCTGTCATATCCCATTTTTTCCATAATATCTCCTTCAATGGTAACATAGCGATGTTCTTTATCAATTACGATAATCAAAGATTTGGGAATATTTAAAGCGATAGATTTAAAAAGCTTTTCACTTCGTGCCAGTGCTTCCTGAGCCAATTTATCTTCTGTAATATCCAAAATAGTACCCAGGTACCGAACCGGCCGGCCTTCAGCATTAAAATATACAGTACCCTGAACCCTAACCCAGCGAACAGTATCGTTGTCAAAACGGAAGATCCGGTAGCTAACATCATAGTGTGTGTCCTTATTTGCTAAGGATTTTTGTATTTCCAAATATAAACGGTCTCTATCATCCAGGTGAATATGGTTGGAAAATGCCTCAAATGTTATAGATTGCTTCACGGGAAAACCAAAGATGTTTTTCGACTCCTCAGACCAGTACAATTCCCCGCTTACCGGATTATAATCCCATGTCCCTAAATGGGTTGATTCAATGGCCATACTTAACCTGAATTCGCTTTCCGCAAGTTCATTATTAATACTCTTCAGGTTTGCCTGGGTTTCGGTCAATTCTTCATTCGTCGTGGCCAGTTCTTCGTTCACTGCAGCCATTTCCTCGTTGGTAGCAGCCATTTCCTCGTTTGCTGCCGCCAGTTCTTCGTTCAGATCAGCTAATTGTATTGACGCTTTTTCAAAGACTTTCCGGGCGATTACTTTATCCGTCACCTCTATGGCAACGATCATGATTGCCTCCACGTTTCCATTGATATCTTTGATAGGCTCATACACAAAATCAACATGTACTATTTCTTCCCTGCCATTTCTAATCAGCATAATCTCGTGCTCACTGGCCTCATAGGTTTCTCCGGTTGCTATTACATGATCCGTAATGGATTCATAATAGGGAGCCGCCTCGGCATTGACCACCCAATAGGGCGTATCTTTGAACTGATGACGTTCTTTACCAACGATCTCTAAAAAAACATCATTAACTTCCTCTATAAACAAGGGTTGACCCTTTAGAATACACATGCCTACCGGAGCCTGCCTAACCATATTGTACAGGTTTCTTTCGCTTTGCTCAATTTTTAGTTTTGCTAAAACAATATCGGTAACTTCTGCCGCCGTATTCATCACACCATAAACATCTCCGGCTTGGTCAAATAAAGCGGTAAAACTGTAATTAAAGTATAAGGTCTTGACTTCGCCGTCAACAACCAAATCCAGCCGTTGGTTCCTGGCATGAAAAGGGATGCCGGTTGTAAATACACGGTCAAGCTGAGCAAATATCTCTTGATTTTCCAGCTCTGGTAAAACTTCAGAATAAAGCTTACCTATCACCTCGCTACCCTTACCCCAAACATCAATGATGGCTTGGTTTGCAATCGTGATCCGCATTTCCCTGCCAATATAAATACCTATCGGAAACGGTGCATTTGCTACAATACTCCGTGTGTTATGTTCACTGGCAGAAAGATCATTGTTTTTCTTGATGAGATCAGCCCTGCTTATTGACAATTCTTCAACAGTGGCCGTCAGTTTCTTATTCAACGCCTGTAACGCTGCTTCACTTTCTGCAAGTGCTTTAGTTCTTGAGGCTACCTTTTCAACAAGGTTATTATTCAGATCTGCAAGGCTATCCTGCGTTTGTAGTAATTCCTTATTGATAGATGCCAGCTCTTCATTAGAGGCAGCCAGTTCTTCATTTAAAGCTTGCTGCGTTTCTAAAG
>JAQBNZ010000088.1 GCA_028288285.1 Mucilaginibacter sp. | reverse complement strand
TATTTTTGCAAAAAGAACTGACCATAATGGCATATAAGGCAATTATAGCAGGCGCGAGTGGCCTTATTGGCAGTAATTTATTAAACATTTTACTGGAACATCATCAATATGACGAAGTTTTAGTTTTAGTGCGTAAGGAACTGCCTTTTCAGCATAAAAAATTAATTCAATTAGTAATTGATTTTGATGAGCTGGATAAATATGCAGATGCTATAACCGGCCATGCATTATTTTGTTGCCTGGGTACAACCAAGGCCAAAACGCCAAATAAAGATGAATACCGAAAAATAGACCATGACTACCCTTTACAGCTGGCACAATTTGCAAAGCAAAATGGCGTTAGTCAGTTTCATTTGGTATCTTCTATTGGTGCGAATGCAAAGTCGTCAACGTTTTATCTTAAATTAAAAGGAGAACTGGAAGAAGACATCCAGAAATTAAAGTTAAATACGCTGCATATCTACCAGCCATCCATGCTGATTGGTGACCGAAAGGAAACCCGTTTAGCAGAAAAGATACTTGGCATCATATTTAAAATTATTGATCCGTTGTTGGTTGGCCGACTTAAAAAATACAGAAGCATTAAAGCAAACACAGTAGCTAATGCCATGTTCAAAAAATCATTAGAGACCGATATCGGTACTTTTATATATACATCAGATAAAATACAAACTATTTAGTGAGCACATATATTTCGGCCGAGAGTTTAGGCCATTCTTTTCATGATAACTGGTTATTTAAAAACCTTACTATTGGTATAAACCGAGGGCGCAGGGTTGCGCTTGTGGGTATAAACGGTGCAGGTAAATCTACCTTGTTAAAAATATTATCCGGTTCGTTAAAACCTACTGAAGGCAAGGTTGCGCAAAGCAAAGATTTAAACATTGGTTATCTTGAACAGGATCCACATTTTAAAAATGCAGTAACTATCAGCGATTATATCTTTCATGCTGATAATATCCAGCAGCAATTGATCCGCCGTTATGAAGAGTTGTTAGAGAACGACCCGGAGAACATGAAGGAGATGGATAAAGTGATGGAGGAAATGAGTGAGATAGATGCCTGGGAATATGAGTATAAAATTAAAACCATTTTAGGCCGACTTGATATACATCACCTTAATCAGCACATTAACACTTTATCGGGCGGGCAAAAGAAACGTTTGGCTTTAGCTAAACTTTTAATTGAGGACCCTGAGATCTATATTTTAGATGAGCCTACCAATCACCTTGATATTGATACTATTGAGTGGCTGGAAAAACTACTGACCGAAGGATCAAAAACTATTCTTATGGTTACGCATGATAGGTATTTTCTGGATAACGTTTGTAACGAGATATTGGAGATTGACCGCGGCAAAATTATACCTTATTTAGGTAATTACGGCTATTATCTTGAAAAGAAGGCTGAAAGGGAAGCGTCTGATGAGGCAACGTTTCAAAAGAACTCTAATTTATTACGTAAAGAGTTGGAATGGATGCGCAGGCAGCCCAAAGCTCGTGGCACTAAATCAAAGTCGCGAATAGATGCATTTTATGATCTTGAATCTAAAACCAAGAACAATGGCCCTAAACAAAACGTTGAGCTAAGTGTAAAAACATCCCGACAGGGTAACAAGATAATGGAAATGCATGAAGTAAGTAAGAGTTTTAATGACCATACTTACATTAACAAATTCAGCTATATATTTAAAAAGGGAGATCGCATTGGTTTAGCCGGTAAAAACGGGAGTGGTAAATCAACCTTATTAAACCTGATTACAGGTGGGCTAACTCCCGACAGTGGCGAGATAATTAAAGGCGAAACAACCGTTATTGGTTACTTTAATCAATCTGGCCTAAGCTTTAAAGAAGACGAGCGTGTAATTGACATTGTAAAGAACGTAGCAGAGTTTATTACAATGGCCGATGGCAAGCTGATATCAGCATCGGCATTGTTAACTTTATTTCTGTTCCCTCCTGCTAAGCAGTATGGCATGGTATCTAAATTAAGCGGTGGCGAGAAGAAGCGCTTACACCTGATGAGCATTCTTATAAAGAACCCTAACTTTTTGATACTGGATGAGCCAACTAATGATTTGGATATTGATACTTTAAATGTTTTAGAAGAGTTTTTGGGTAATTTCCCGGGTATACTAATAATGGTGTCGCATGATAGGTATTTGCTTGATAAGATGACTGACCAGCTATTTATTATGGAACCGGAAGGACTGGTTAAAATATATAATGGTAATTACTCCTCATATCGTATTGAATTGGAAGAAAGCAAACAGCAGAACAAAAAGCCCGCTGTTACAGCCGCCCCTATCCAGGCAGAGCAACCCAAGAAGGCAAAACTATCTTTTAAGGAAGAGAAGGAATATGAGGGTTTGGAAAAAGAGATTGCCGATATTGAAAGCTCACTTAAAACAACAACAGAAGAACTTAATACAACCAATATCGATCCAAAGAAATTAAATCAGCTCACTGATAAAATAGTTTATTTAAATAAACAACTGGATGCAAAAACAACCCGCTGGATAGAGTTAGGTGAATTGAAAGAGGCATAAAATGAAGCTATCAGATATCATAGCATCAACTGGGGTGATAATATTACTCATAGCCTTTTTGCTAAATTTATATAAAAGATTACCGGCTCAAAGTCGTTGGTATAGCGGAATGAATTTTTTGGGCGCTGGATTATGTGGCTTTTCATCTTATATGATTAGCTTCTATCCATTTGTAATTCTTGAAAGCATTTGGGCGGCATTCGCCCTTGCGTCATTTATAAAGGTTCCACGTGGAACATCTGAATAATAATATTAAACAATGTTCCACGTGGAACATGGAGGTTATATGTTTAAAAAATATAATGTAATTGTAGTTGGTGCCGGGCATGCGGGCTGTGAAGCCGCTGCTGCTGCTGCCAACTTGGGTTCGTCGGTTTTATTAATAACCATGAACATGGGCACTATTGCGCAAATGAGCTGCAACCCAGCAATGGGCGGTGTGGCTAAGGGGCAAATTGTGCGTGAGATTGATGCGCTGGGAGGATATTCTGGAATTATAACGGACAAAACATCTCTGCAATTCCGCATGCTAAACAGATCAAAAGGCCCTGCTATGTGGAGCCCACGCGCACAAAGCGACCGTGCACGCTTTGCTGAAGAATGGCGTATTGCATTAGAGAAAACACCAAATGTTGACTTTTGGCAGGATACCGTTACTTCTCTTTTGGTTAAAGGCAATACTGTTGCCGGAGTAAAAACGTCAATTGGAATAGAAATAGAAGCAGACTCTGTAGTACTAACTAACGGCACTTTCCTTAACGGTGTTATCCATATTGGTGAAAAAAAATTTGGTGGTGGCCGTACCGGTGAAAAAGCCGCTACAGGATTAACCGAGCAATTGATAACATTAGGCTTTGATTCTGGCAGAATGAAAACCGGCACCCCTCCCCGCGTAGATGGCCGTAGCTTGAATTATTCATTAATGGAAGAGCAGTGGGGCGACGAAGAAAGAGGTCGCTTTTCTTACACCGATGTAGAAATGTCAAAGGATCAGCGCTGCTGTTGGATCACCTATACCAATACAAAAGTACACGAAACATTGAAGGAAGGTTTTGAAAAATCTCCGATGTTTACCGGTAGAATTAAAGGTTTAGGCCCCAGGTACTGCCCTTCAATTGAAGATAAGATTAACCGCTTTGCCGAACGTGATCGTCATCAAATATTTGTTGAACCAGAAGGTTGGAATACCGTTGAGATATATGTAAATGGATTCTCAACCTCCTTACCGGAGGATGTACAATATAAAGCCTTGACTCAAATTCCAGGTTTTGAAACAGCTAAAATGTTCAGGCCGGGTTATGCTATCGAATATGATTACTTCCCACCTACTCAATTGGGTTTAACATTAGAAACCAAATTGATTAGTAACTTATATTTTGCGGGCCAAATAAACGGAACTACCGGATATGAAGAAGCCGCATCTCAGGGCTTTATTGCCGGCATAAATGCGCATCAAAAAATCAATGATAAACATGAATTGATACTGAAAAGATCAGAATCATATATTGGTGTTTTAATTGATGACCTGGTAACTAAAGGAACTGAGGAGCCTTACCGCATGTTCACCTCAAGAGCCGAACACCGTTTATTGTTACGCCAGGATAATGCAGATATAAGGCTAAGTCCTATGGGTCATAAATTAGGTTTGATAAGTGATGAACGTTTAGATAAGGTAAAACAAAAGGTCAAAAACTCAGATGATATTGTCGCTTTTACACGAACCAAAAGTATTGACCCGTCTGCAGTAAATATTTTATTAGAAGAAAGCGGAACAAGTACAATTAATCAAAGTGCTAAATTGTTCAATTTATTAAGCCGCCCGCAAATAGGATTTGAAGAGCTAAAATCGGTAGATACTTCTTTACAAGATAAGCTATCGGGTTACGATAAAGAAACTATTGAGCAGGCTGAAATAAAAATTAAATACGAGAGTTACTTTATAAAAGAAATGGAAATTGTTGATCGCATGAAAAAAATGGAGGATAAAGAAATTAATCCCGAATTTG
>JAQBNZ010000189.1 GCA_028288285.1 Mucilaginibacter sp. | reverse complement strand
GGCGTAGTACGTTTTCCCTCGCTGTTAGCAATAACTACAGGCTCGTTACCTTCCATTACAGCTACGCAGGAGTTTGTTGTTCCTAAGTCAATTCCAATTATTTTAGACATATTATGATTGATTTTTTATTATTAAAATGATTGCTTACCATCGTTATTTAACAATGGTTGTGCCAAATGCATATTGGCAGAAAAAATACTTAGCAGATGGCAGTATACAAACAATCAGTCACAGAAGCTTACTTTACGGTGACAGGTTGGCAGAAGTTTAAAGCGAAAACTAAGGGCTTATTGTCGCCTAATTTGCTTTACAGATATCTATTAATACTTTTTTCCATATGGGCGCCGCTTATGATACATTGCATTAAAATTAATTTACAAGGTTGTAAAATCGTTTTGAAAATATATCGTTATATAGATATACTACCGGGACATTGTCATAACAACAGAGTCTGCTGATGAAGCAGGCTTTGTTAGCTTAAAAGCATGCGCAGTTGGCCCTGTTCTTTTTAAACCGGTTCTATCCAGTTACCGTCGCCTTTAATAATGCCTATAAGCTCATCTAATGCATTGGCAGAATTAATATTCTTTTTTACAGCCTCTTTGCCCCTATAGAGCGTTACTTTATCAGTACCGGAACCTACATAGCCGTAATCAGCATCGGCCATTTCACCGGGACCATTTACTATGCAGCCCATAATGGCAATTTTTAAGCCTTTAAGGTGACTTGTTCTGCTGCGGATCATTTGTGTGGTAACCATCAAATCAAACAAGGTACGGCCACAACTTGGGCATGATATATATTCGGTTTTTGAGATACGCGACCTTGTGGCCTGCAGTATACCAAAAGCGGTTGAAGTAATAACACTGGTTTCTACCTGTGGTGCATCAATCCAGATGCCATCGCCAAAACCATCAACTAATAAAGCACCAAGATCGGTAGCGGCGTATAGTTGTAAGTTAGTTGTTAGGTCAGTATCTTGATTCTTGTCTCTTGATTCTTGATTCTCGAAGTTATAACTCCTCTTCACTATCACCGGCACATTCAATTCCATTTCCTCTAATTTCAGGAAAAATTCTCGCTGATCTGCCATGCCGTGTATCTCATCAGTTTCCAACACAAAAACGAGTGTGTTATCTAACGGGATCAATCCAAATGCCTCCGTTTCCAGATCGGTATTTTTTATTTTGACCAGGTTTAAGGCAGATGTACGGTCTGTAGCATCAATATATTCCTGCAAGGTAAATACAGGGTGGCAAAGAGTTTTGTTAGTCAGCTTTTGCCAAGTTGGGTAATTGTATAGCTGTTTTAAGTTGCCGGGTAAACTAAACGAAGGCAGGCTATCGCCCAGGTAAACAAAATCAACCGATTGCTCGGCCATATTATACTTATCCAATACAGGCGAATACAGGTAACCCGCATCATTCATTACCGCCGGGTCTTTCAAGTTGGCCCTTGACAGATCAACCACTACTCTCGGTACCATGTGCCCGCCTATAAAAGCATTGGCCTCATAGGTATTACGTTTTTTGTATTCGTAGGGAGAATGAGAAGAAGTTGAAGGTTGAAGGTTAAAAGTTGAAGGCTCCTCTAACTTTCTACTTTCTACTTTTGACTTTTGACTTCTCTCTGTATAGCGCTTCACCAGCGCAATAGCCACCGGTGCTTCGGCTTCGGGTTCTTCGGTTAAGGAAACGCGGACAGTATCGCCCAGGCCATCCTCTAAAAGTGTACCTATGCCTACGGCAGATTTTATACGGCCGTCCTCACCGTCGCCAGCTTCGGTAACGCCCAGGTGCAGCGGGTAGTTCATGCCTTCGGCAACCATAGTTTGTACCAGCAAGCGGTACGCCTGCACCATTACCTGCGGGTTACTACTTTTCATGGATACCACTAAGCTGTAATAGCCCAGTGTTTCGCACATACGTATAAACTCCATTGCCGACTCTACCATGCCCTGCGGAGTATCGCCGTAACGGCTCATAATACGGTCGCTTAACGAGCCATGATTGGTACCTATGCGCATGGCGGTGCCGTACTCCTTGCAAATTTTTACCAGTGGGGTAAATTTTTGAAAGATGCGTTCCAACTCGCCGCGGTATTCCAGATCGGTATAATCTAACTGGTCAAATTTCTTTTTATCGGCATAGTTACCGGGGTTAACACGTACTTTTTCAACAATACGGGCAGCCACCTCGGCAGCATTGGGGGTAAAATGTATATCGGCAACCAAGGGCACATTGTAGCCACGCTGGCGCAATTGTTTCTTTATTTCGGCAAGGTTAGCAGCCTCTTTAATGCTGGGCGCTGTAATGCGTACATACTCACAACCGGCATCAACCATGCGCATAGACTGCTCAACCGTACCAATGGTGTCCATGGTGTCGGTAGTCGTCATGCTTTGTATGCGAATGGGGTTATTGCCGCCCATAGGCACATCGCCAATATTCACCTCGCGGGTTACAAAACGCGAATATTCGGTTAATGAATTACAATAGCGGCCTTGCAGCAACTTAACAGCATCAGCATTCATGCAGTGTACAATTAATAAGTTACAAAAATACAAAAGATGTTTGAAGGTTGGAATTTGTTTATGTTAGCCTCCAGTAAACTTAAGTGTTACTAAAAAACTTATATATTAGTGTTCATGCTCAAGAATTTCATTTACGCAATTGCTTGCATTTTTTTAGTGGTTTCATGCAAAAGCAAAGCTGATAGAGTCAATACAGATCAGGTTAAATCGGCCGACAACCAAACGCAATCACTTATACAAAATCTAAAACCTATCATACAAGGCGTATGGGTAAAACGTGATTATATAGAAAAAGTGATCAAAACGCAATCGCCCGTACAGGCAAATGATAAAGTAATTGGTATCACTACTATGCATTTCAATTCAGCCCCAATTAATGGCGATAGCCTTGTTGCACGGGTTAGCTATGATAACCATGAGGCCGGAGATGTAATACTTAAATTTAAAAATGGCAAAAACCCATCAGCTATGCCATTTGGTGAGAATGAGTTGGGATATTCTACCCAAAACGGCGATACAACTTTAATTTTATATCAATATTATAACAAACAATGGGTACTAACCCCTTATGTTAAAGCCTTAAAACAATCAGCCGGCAACGATTTGCAGGAAGGCATTAATTACCTTATCAATAAAGGTTTAATTGCCGGTATTTATTCATTTACAGACAGTTTAGGTAAAATAAAAGATGTTACTTTTAATGCCGATGGCACTGTATCCGGCTTATTAAACTTTAAAAGATATTTTGTAGAGAATAGTTTTGAATCTAAAAAAATGAACAACCTGGATCAGATAATTTTTAACATGTTTACCAGCGAAGAAAAACCTTATACTTTTAAAATAGATAACAACACCCTAAACCTGTACCAAGTAAAGGCAAATGCTGATTCGACCTTGTTAGTAAGAGGTAAGCTTAAATATCAATTACTGAGAAAGCTCAGCAAGTAGATTGCTGCTTACATAAATAAACAAAAACGCCATTGCTTAATGGCAATGGCGTTAAATTATAAGAATTCTACTCCTTCTCCAAATGCTTTTTAATCGCTATCAGGTCCTCATTGCCAAATTCAGCTTCTGCATCACTGAAAGATCTTAGCACCGCCTCACCCATTGGGGTGGCCAGACCTATATCTTTTGCCAGGCGCAGATCTTTGGTAATATTTTTTAATGAAAATGCCGGCTTATAATTATTGCTAAGGATAGCATCACCTTTTATTTTCATGAACGGGTTAGCTAATGCGCTATTATTAATCAAGTTTAGCAATGTTTCTGTCTCAACGCCATTTTGTTTGGCCAAAATAACAGCTTCGGCTAAACCTTGTGTGTGGAAACTAAGCAGTGTATTAATGGCCAGTTTGGCTGTATTACCTGCACCGGTTTCGCCAATATGCACTGCCATCTTGCCCATTTTTTCTAATACCGGCTTAACTTGTTCAAACACTTTTTCGTCGCCGCCGCCCATAATCACTAATTGCGCTGTCTCTGCCTGCTTAACGCTGCCAGATACCGGTGCATCCAGATAATGGTTACCTTGTTTACTACACAGATCAGCCATTTCCTTACTTATCGCCGGCGATACTGTGCTCATGTTGATAATGATTTTACCGGTAGTTCCGACGCTTAATAAACCGTTCTCTCCACTAAAAATTTCACGAATGGCATTGTCATCCGTTACCATTATTATAACTACATCTGTTTGTTGTAGTAATGCAGCCGGGGTTGATGCTATATCAGCACCTTCATGTTTTAAAGCCTCTTCCTTCTCCTTGCTTCTATTGTAAACGGTTACCGGGTAACCCGCTTTTACTAACTGCTGTGACATAGGGATGCCCATTGTACCAAGGCCTATCCATCCTATTTTTGTTGTATTCATGTATTGTTAAGTAGATGATGTATGGCTATAACGAAAAACGTCATTGCTTTGTGGGCAATGACGTGCAATAATTTTGTAATAATTCCTAAACCGCGTCAGACAGTGAGCTGAATGTAAAGTCGCGTATTTTCATTGGCGGTATCAGGTAGCTGCGGTAGCTTTCAATGCTGATGCTTCTTTCCTGTTTGCCCAGGGCTTCCAGATTGTTTAGCATAATAACCGGGCTCTCATTAAACCTGAAGTTTTTGATAGGAAATTTAATCTTTCCGTTCTCAATATAAAACGTACCATCGCGGGTAAGGCCGGTTAATAGTAACGATTGCGGGTCAACCATGCGGATATACCATAATCTTGAAACTAAGATACCACGTTCTGTGCTTTTTATCAGTTCTTCTAAGCTGGCATCGCCACCTTCCATAATAATGTTGCTACCATTTGGTATAGGCGCTACACCTTTTTTCTGCGCCCAGTATCTTGAATAAGAAAGATTTTTTACTACGCCTTTATCTATCCATACTGTTTTTTCACGTGGTAAACCATCGCCACCCCATGTAGAGCCAGGCAAGTCAGCGTTAAATGGATCTGAATAGATGGTTACCTTAGGGTCAACCAATTGTTCGCCCAAACGGGTACCGCCGCCTTTTTTACTTAAAAAGCTACGGCCTTCTTCCGCGCTGCGTGCGTCAAAACGGAACATGTTCTCCAGCATATAAGTACCTGCAACAGGCTCAAGTATTACCGTATATTTTCCCGGTTCAATGGCCCTTGCACCAACTGCGCTATTGGCTTTCATGGCAGCAACCCTTGTGGCAGATGCTGTATCCAGCTTTGATACATCAGTAAAACCACGTGCCGCATAGCCTGATGCTGTACCGGCCTCATTACGGGTGGTAATAGAAAAGGTAACATCACTGCTTTTATTGTAAGCAAACAACCCTTTAGAGTTCATTATGGCATTAAAATCACTTGAATTTTCTAAAAAGCCTGCTGCGTTAAGCTTGGCCTCTTTAGTTATACCAATACTTTTACCCACCATTTCGGCGCGGCTTTCCGGCGTCATGGCTGCTGTATTGGCATTATAGGTTGGCGATTCCTTAAACTCGCTTGGGCCAAGCATCGGCATATATTCCGGGTTAGAAGGTGCCAGCTGTGCCAGCTCTTCTGAGCGGCGTACTACACGCTCTAAAGCAGCATCATCAAATTCATTTATGGTAGCAGTACCTGCTTTTTTACCATAAACAGATGTTACAGCTAAACTTACTGTACTGATATCCCCAGCGGTAGAAACGGCGTTTAAAGCGTAGCGTACGTTGCCGCCTTCGCTGCCGTTAAGGCTCACTTCACATTCTTCGGCTTTTGAATAGCTAAGCACTTTCTTTAATAAAGCCTGTGCTTCTTCTTTAGTATATATAGGCATATTTTATCCGATCTTTCTTTTTGTGTTGATTACATTAACCCCGTTAAATCTTGTTGTTGGTGACCCGTGCGATACCGCGCTTGATTGGCTCGGCTGCCCTTTACCATCATTGAATGATCCACCTAAACGGTAATCGTTCTCGTCACAAACTGCTACGCATGAGTTCCAAAACTCCTGTGTATTGGCCTGGTAAGCCACATCATTAAGCATACCTGCAATTTTACCGTCTTTTATCTCGTAAAATAACTGACCGCCAAACTGGAAGTTATAACGCTGCTGATCTATTGAGAAAGAACCATCGCCAATAATGTAGATACCTTTTTCTATATTTTTAATCATATTATCAACGCTTAACGGCGTTTTGCCCGGTTGCAATGATACGTTTGGCATACGTTGGAATTGTACATCCTGCCAGCTTTGGGCATAGCAGCATCCCTGTGATTCTTTTAGGCCTATAATATGCGCCTGATCGCGGATAGCCTGGTAATTTACCAGTACACCGTCTTTAATGATATCCCATTTTTTAGTGCCTACCCCCTCATCGTCATAACCAACGGCACCTAATGAACCTACCTGGGTTTTATCGCCCACTATGTTTACTTTATCGCTACCGAATTTGAAGTTGCCCGATTTCCATTTGTCCAAAGTAAGGAAACTGGTACCGGCAAAGTTGGCTTCGTAACCCAGCACACGGTCCAATTCAGTTGGGTGACCAACAGATTCATGGATAGTTAACCACATGTGACTTTGATCAAGCACTAAATCGTACTTACCAGGGTCAACAGATTTAGCGGTTAGCTTTTCGCCTGCCTGTTTAGTGGCAAACTTCATATCCTCTATAATATCATAACGCTTTTTGTAGCGTGGAGTAATTCCCTGAACCGTTTCTGATGGCGACGGGATTAAATATTCATAACCCATACCAACCGGCGAGCTTAAAGAACGGCGGGTTTCAAAAGAGCCTTTTGAAGGATCAATTTTTGTTACGGTAAAGTTTGGATAAATACGATGAACATCCTGATCAATATACGAACCATCTGTTGATGCAAAATATTTTTGCTCGTTTACCGCAAACAGTAAGGAGTTTACAAAATTTGCTCCACCAGATATAGCCGCTGCATTAGCGGTTAATAACAAATCAACCTTATCTTTAATTGGTACCTCGAAAGCATTTTTTTCCAGCGGAGTTTTCCAGCTTACTTCGCCGTAACCTTTTTGGGGCGCCAACTGCACCGGCGGACTGCCAATTTTGGCGTTTGCCTTGGCAACAGCTACCGCGCGTTTGGCGGCTTTGGCTATACCTTCCTTAGTTACCTCGTTAGTAGCGGCAAAGCCCCAGCATCCGTTGGCAATTACACGCACACCAATACCATATGATTCGGTATTGGCCACGTTTAACACGCGATTTTCGCGGGTTATAACAAATTGGTTAAGATAGCGGCCAATGCGTACATCGGCATAGCTTGCACCGGCTGCTTTCGCAGCGGTAAGTCCAGCATCTGCAAGTTCTTTTTTAATCCGCACGTCAACGGCATTAAGTGCCTCCTGCGGATCAATTGTTTTACCAAAACCAGGCATACCTGGCAGCATCATTGCGCCCGCGCCCATACCTGTTAAATAAATAAAGTCTCTTCTTCTCAAAGTTTTTCCTC
>JAQBNZ010000077.1 GCA_028288285.1 Mucilaginibacter sp. | reverse complement strand
GCGCATCCGCAACGATAAATCAATTTTAGTTCCCGAAGATTTTAACGCCGCCAAAACCTGGACCGAGTATGTAAACAGGCTGGTAGGTGTAGCCACAGGCATTTTTTTATTGCTGACCGCGGTATTCTCTTTTGCTTATGTGCGGGTACGTAAGCGTATCGTAATGGCAAGCGTATTTAACCTGCTGCTGGTGGGCTTTCAGGGTTGGCTGGGTGGTATTGTAGTATCTACAAATTTAGTAGCCTGGATAGTTACCGTACACATGTTATTGGCACTGGCCATACTGGCGCTGGCAATTTACACCTATCACGAAGCTGTGATAACCAACAATAGCGAAGCGGTTAAAACCAAACCAATCGCCAACTTTATGGCTTTCATCGTCATCATCATCAGCATCATACAAATAACCTTTGGTACCGAAGTGCGCGAGCGTATCGATATGGTATCAGGTCGTTTCCCGGGGCAAACGCGCCAGGGCTGGGTGAATGATGCCGGAGCCATATTTGCCAATCACCGCGATCTGGCCATACTGGTATTGGTTGCCAACGTATTGTTGTATGCGCTTATCCGTAAGGGCTTTAGCAGGCACTCTATACAGCAGCAGCTCATGAGCTTTACTTTTTTAATGATCATGCTGCAAATCGTGTCGGGCATTGCTTTATCATACTGGGGTTTACCGCCTGCCGCGCAGGCTATACACATTGTACTGGCAAGCCTGGTATTTGGTGCGCAGTTTTACCTGGCGCTTAATCTGAACAAAACAGCTAAAGTTTGGGGAGGGCAGGGATGAAACTGAGCGATTTTTCAAAACTCATCAAATTCAGGCTCACATTCCTGGTGGTGTTCTCAGCTTCCATATCATTTTTGATAGGCAGCAAAGTAAACGGCATTATCGACTGGGGTAACTGGGGTTTGCTGATAGCGGGTGGCTTTTTAGTTACCGGAGCCGCCAATTGCTTTAACGAGATCATCGAAAAAGACCTCGATAAGCTAATGAAACGCACATCCGACAGGCCAATGCCCGCCGGAAGAATGACTACCGGCCAGGGCCTGGTAATAGGTTTATTTATGGGAATATTGGGCACTTATATTTTAGGTAAGCTCAATTTTACGACCGGTTATTTATCGGTGTTCTCCATTTTATTATATGCATTTGCTTATACCCCGTTAAAACGTAAATCGCCCATCGCGGTATTTGTAGGAGCTATACCGGGTGCATTGCCACCGCTGATTGGTTATGTTGCCGCGCATCCGCAGATAGATAAAATAGCTTTGGTGCTGTTTGCCGTTCAGTTTGTATGGCAGTTCCCGCATTTTTGGGCCATAGCCTGGGTGTTGGATGATGATTATAAATTGGCCGGCTTCAGGCTGTTGCCAACCGGCAAGCGCGATAGGGCAAGCGCGATTATCACGTTGATCACCGCGTTGATCTGGGTGCCTGTTAGTTTATTGCCAACAATAATGGGTTTTGGCGGTTTCACCATAGGCGGCGTATCGCTAATATGCAGCCTGATATTTTTGTACCTTGCGTTTAATTTAGCTCGGGCATTGGATATACCATCGGCAAAGAAATTAATGTACTGTTCATTCTTCATTTTGCCCATAGTACAGTTAGTTTTGTTGTTTGATTTTTT
This sequence comes from Mucilaginibacter sp., assembly GCA_028288285.1. Taxonomy (GTDB): domain Bacteria; phylum Bacteroidota; class Bacteroidia; order Sphingobacteriales; family Sphingobacteriaceae; genus Mucilaginibacter. The sequence goes on along the minus strand of JAQBNZ010000077.1, from coordinate 7,674 downwards.
AGGAAAAGTAAAGTAGAATGATGGCTCAGTTACAACAAGATAAGGATAAGCTTAACCTGGCGCCCAAAAAATTTAACATGTGGTTGTTTATTTTCACCTCATTTATGTTTTTTGCGGCTTTAACCAGCGGCTTTATTGTATACAGCGGCGGCAGTACCAGTCGCGGCATTAAAATTATATTACCCCATGCCTTTATGTACAGCACGGGAGTAATTATACTAAGCAGTGTTACTTTGTTTATGGCAAGCCGTGCGGCTAAACAGTTACAGTTTGCAAAGCAACGCTTGTTTTTGTGGGCAACCGCCTTTTTAGGGATCGCGTTTTTTGCGATACAGATTTATGGCTGGACCGTGTTAATTAACATGGGGGTGTATTTTGTTAACCCAAATGCTTCACAATCATTTATTTACGTATTTACCGGCATGCATTTGCTGCATATAATAGGGGGCCTTGGTTTAATTTTTCACGCCCTTTCGGGGAGCTACAAAAACATAGCCCAGGTCAAAAATTTGTACAGAATGGAATTCGCTTCTATTTTTTGGCATTTTGTCGATATTATATGGATTTATCTGTATGTTTTTTTACTTTTGAACCAATATTAACAAACACATGAGTACACAGGTATCACAAATTGATGAAGTAAAATCAACGCCATGGTCTGGAGGCAAATCTCCGTTTAATGTTGAGTATGGTAAAATGATGATGTGGTTTTTCCTCCTATCGGATGCATTCACCTTTTCGTCATTGTTAATCTCATACGGTGCATTGCGTTTCAGCTCAAGCAGCTGGCCTGCACCTGATAAGGTTTTCCAATCAGTACCCGGATTATTAGACAGCGGCGCACCCCTTGTATTTGTGGGTTTAATGACTTTTATCCTTATTCTGAGCTCGGTTACAATGGTATTAGCCGTTGAGGCTGGCCATCGTATGGCTAAAAAAGAAGTAGTTTGGTGGATGATAGCTACCATTATTGGTGGGTTCACCTTTCTGGGTTGCCAGGCATTAGAGTGGTCGCATTTACATCATGAAGGTTTTTGGTGGGGACATATTCCTGATGCTGAAGAGTTAAAACACCTGTTCACAGGCGGTAACGAAGCAACATACGGAACCTACGCGCAACAGTTCGCAAACTTATTTTTTACCATAACTGGTTTCCATGGTTTCCACGTATTTAGCGGAGTAATGATCAATATCATTATTACAATAAATGTATTGCTGGGTACTTACGAAAAACGCGGTAGCTATTTAATGATCGAAAAAGTAGGCCTTTACTGGCACTTTGTAGATTTGGTATGGGTGTTCGTATTTACTTTCTTTTATTTAGTTTAACAATTTTAACTGATTATATATGTCATCAGAACCAACAGAAGTTCATCATGAGGATCATGGTGAGGGAATGACCAGAAAAAAAATAGTTCAGGTATTTGGGGTACTATTAGGTATTACAGTAGTTGAATTTATTATAGCGCTTTTATTAGTGCCTAAAGGTATTATACCATCCCATATTGCTAACCCAGTATACATCGTTTTAACATTAGCTAAAGCATTTTACATTGTTGCATACTTTATGCACCTTAAGTTTGAAAAAATTGGTTTAGCACTTGCTATAATTGTACCTATACTATTTATAATCGGTTTAATACTGGTACTTACAAACGAGAGCCATTATTGGATAGATTTGCGGTTGTAATGCGCAAGACAAGTCTCCCAAAAAAAATAATAATCCTGGTAATGATTTTAGCATTACCGGGATTTTTATATTATTTACTAACCGAAAAAGGCAAGAACAGGTATAAGCCACTGCCATTTTTCGGCCCTAAAGAGGTAGCTAATACCGGACATAGGTTTCACGGTAAATATATCCCCGATACCATTTATCATAAGCTGGATGATTTCCAACTGACGGATCAGAACGGCAAGCAGGTATCATTTAAAAACTTTGATAAAAAAATATTTATAGCCAGTTTTTTTTACACACATTGCCCTACCGTTTGTAGTACAGTAAACAAAAACATAAGCGCCCTGGCAGATGTGTACCGTAAAAACAAGATGGTAAATTTTATATCTATTACGGTTGATCCGCAAAGAGATACACCACCTGCTTTAAAGAAGTACGCGCAAACCATGGAAGCCAACAACAAGTGGCTGTTTTTAACCGGCGATACTACATCCATTTATAGCCTTGCACGGAAAGGCTTTTTAGTTGACGCTTTAAAGGCTGATGATGATAACTTCATTTATAGCGATAAACTGGTACTTATAGATGCTGAAAAACGGATTCGCGGATATTACTCCGGTACGTCAACTACAGATTTGACCAGGCTAAACGATGAGATAAAAGTTTTAATAGCCGAAGAATTAAGAAAAGTAGATAAAGCGCTTTATTAGACACAAGAAATAAGAATCAAGAGACAAGACATATACTCTTAGATTTTGTAATATAAAAAATAGGATTCTTGACTCTTATGCCCTGATTCCGGACTCTCAAAATACCATGACTGATAAATTCATATTCCGATTTGTAGCTGCCGTGACCGTTTTTGTAATTGTTGTGGTTATTATATTAAACCGCCACCTTATACCCGGCCCAGAGACACCGCCTGCATTTACACCGTACCTGCCTTTATTGAATGCAATTTTAAATGGTACTTGCAGTGTATTGTTACTGGTATCGTTATACAACATCCGCAATGGAAATATAACCGCTCATAAACGCATAAACATTTTAACCTTTTGTTTGTCATCATTATTTCTGGTATCATATATCCTGTTCCATTATTTAATGAGGAAGGATACCATGTATGGTGATGTAGATGGCGATGGAGTGTTATCTGTGAATGAAGCTACTGCCGCTGGTGGATTAAGAACGTTGTATCTGTCTATCCTTATTCCGCATATAATACTTGCTGCAGGCGTGTTGCCGCTAATTTTATTAAGTTTTTACCGCGGGTTACAAATGCAGGTAGAAAAACATAAGAAACTGGTAAGATGGGCGTTTCCTATATGGTTATTTGTTACAATATCAGGAGTTGTTGTATATTTGATGATATCGCCTTATTATCATTTTTGATTCGATCTCGACATGAAAAAATTAAAGTTTTTATACCTGTTTTTAGTATTTGGTTTAATGGTGTGCAGTGTTGCACCTGTTAAAGCGCAATGTGCCATGTGTTCTGCCACTGTAGAAACCAACTCAAAAAGTGGTGCCGGTACAACTAACGGCTTAAACAGTGGTATTATGTATTTGCTGGCTGCGCCTTATTTGGCAGTTGCAATAGTTGGTTACATTTGGTATAAAAAATACCGCCGTAAAAATGTTGACCTTAACATGCGTAACGAAAAGCTCAATTTAAATTAAGCCGATTATATTCTTAAGCGCTATCCTTATATTTCATCTTGTAAATGATACAATCTCATACGCTTGATTTTTTAAAAGAGCTGGTTGAAAATAATAACCGCGAGTGGTTTCAGGTTAACAAGGAACGGTATGATAAAGCCCGCGAGAACGTAATTGAACTTACCACGGATATTATTGGTAAGTTACATCAAATTGATCCCGGTGTTAGTGCAGACCTTGACTCCAAGAAATGCGTGATGCGTATTTACCGCGACATCCGTTTCAGCAAAAATAAAACTCCATATAAAAATAATTTTGGTATTAGCTTACCTGCTTCAGGTACTAAACTGGGTGGGGCTGAGTATTACCTGCACATTCAGCCGGGCAAATCATTTATAGCCGGTGGTTATTGGATGCCGGAGGCAGAACATCTGAAAGCCATTCGCCAGGAAATAGATTACAATGCTGATGATCTGAAGAAGATTATTGATGCACCACACTTTATCAAGCTGTTTGGTGAGTTCAGAAAACAGGATCAGCTAAAAACTGTTCCCCGGGATTATAACGCCGAAAACCCAAATATTGATCTGCTTAAACTGAAAAGCTTTATTGTTTCGCATCCCTTAAAAGATAAAGAACTGATGGGAGCCAAAGCCGCCGATGAAATAGTTGAAGTATGCAATAACCTGTATCCGCTTAATGTTTTCCTGAAAAACGCATTAGCATGATCTAAATTAATTAAAAAATATGAAACTAAAATATTGCCTGTTGGCAGCTATGTTTATTACTGCATTACATTCATGTGTGGTAATGTCGCCCAAAAAGTATAAAGCCCTGGTTGCAGAGCGAGACTCTTTAACTACCCGCACTGTGAGTTTAGAAGAGGAAGTTGAAAAGCTTAAAACAGATACGGCCAAACTTCATCTGGAAATTGCACAGTTAAAAGGTAATTACAATTCGTTAACGGATAAGTATAACTCATTAAATACCAATTACGACGCCAGCTCATCAAAAGTTACCCAGTTGGCGGGCGACCTGCAAAAGCGCGAGGCTCGCCTGAAAGAGGTTGAAGAAATACTAAAAAAACGTGATGAGGCTACCAACGCCTTGCGGGATAAGCTGTCAAAAGCTTTGTTAGGCTTTCAGGAAAGTGGCCTGTCTGTTGATATAAAAAATGGTAAGGTATATGTATCATTAACCGATAAGCTGTTGTTTCCATCAGGTAGCATTATAATTGATGATAAAGGTAAGCAGGCCCTTAAGCAACTGGCTGTAGTTTTAAATAAAGAACAAGACATTAATATTGCCGTTGAAGGGCATACGGACGATAAGAAAATAAAGAACCTGGGCCAGATAAAAGATAATTGGGACCTGAGCGTATTACGCGCCACATCTGTATCACGCTACCTTACCGAAGTGGAGAAAATTGATCCACATAGGGTTACTGCAACAGGTAAAAGTGAATTCCAGCCGGTTGACCCCGCGCAAACTCCAGAAGCATTGGCAAAAAACCGCAGGATAGAAATTGTGCTCACCCCAAAACTGGATGAGCTATATAACTTGATAAGTAAATAAGAAATATAAATCCTCCATAGCATGGGGGATTTTTTTTACGTTAAAATTTACTTTCAAAAAGGCATGTATATGGGCAAATGGCCTATATTAGTAAAAGTTTAATAACCATATAAATTTATCTGCCATGCCGCAGAATAACAAACATACTTTTATACAGATACATCCTGCTGATAATGTTTTAGTGGCATTAGCTGACCTGGATGAAAGTACCCCCATTGATTTTAATGGCGATCAGTTTTCATTAATTACTGATGTTGCTGCCAAACATAAGTTCACAATTGGCCCGCTACATGATGGCGACCCAATATTTATGTATGGTGTGCTGGTAGGCAAAGCCTGTACCGATATTCCAAAAGGAGCTGCCATTACTACCGAAAATATTAAGCACGCATCCGAAGGTTTTAAGCTGGGTAGCCGCAAAACGGAATGGACTGTGCCCGAAATTGCCTTAGCCTATCGCGATAAAACTTTTATGGGTTATCACCGTGCAGATGGCTCGGTTGGTACAGCTAATTACTGGCTGGTTATTCCATTGGTTTTTTGTGAGAACCGCAACATAAATGTTTTAAAGGATGCCTTATCTGCCAAGCTCGGCTTTGCAAAGCCCCGCGGATATGAGACCGAGGTTGACAATTTGATAGAGATGTATCAGTCGGGAAAAACGACGGTAGATATTTTACAGGCTGATCTGCAAACATCGCCTGAAGGGCATAATTCAAAGAAGCTCTTTGAAAATATTGATGGGATAAAATTCCTGAACCATGATATGGGCTGCGGTGGTACCCGTACAGATTCTGACGCTTTATGCGGATTACTGGCCGGATATATTACGCACCCCAACGTAGCAGGAGCAACCGTATTGAGTTTGGGCTGCCAGCACGCACAGGCCGGGATACTGCAAACTGAAATACAAAAGCGTGATCCCAACTTTAGCAAGCCGCTGGTAATGCTGGAGCAGCAAAAAATAGGTACCGAAACCAAATTATTGCATGAAGCCTTAAAGCAAACTTTTGCCGGGCTGATAGAGGTGAACAAACAACAGCGCCAACCCGCGCCGCTATCTAAATTATGCATTGGGTTGGAGTGCGGAGGATCTGACGGCTTTTCTGGAATATCTGCCAACCCAACCTTAGGTTATCTATCTGATATATTGGTGAGTTTGGGCGGAAGTGTTATACTTTCGGAGTTTCCGGAACTTTGCGGGGTTGAGCAGGAACTAAGCGACAGGTGTGCTGATGAAGCTCAGGCCCTAAAATATATGGACCTGATGCGCACCTACAACGCCCGCGCAGAAGCAGATGGATCAGGTTTTTATGCAAACCCTTCGCCGGGCAATATAAGGGATGGTTTGATTACAGATGCCATTAAATCTGCAGGTGCAGCAAAAAAGGGTGGTACATCACCGGTAACTGCCGTTCTGGATTATCCGGAGAAAGTGAGCAAGCCCGGATTAAATTTATTATGCACCCCCGGCAGTGATGTGGAAAGCACAACTGCCGAAGTAGGATCAGGAGCTAACGTTGTTTTATTTACAACGGGCCTGGGTACGCCTACAGGTAACCCTATAGCACCGGTTATAAAGGTAGCTACCAATACCGCCGTATTTACCAAAATGCCCGATATTTTGGATATTAACTGCGGTACCATCATTGAAGGCGAGGAAACAATAGCGCAATCGGCACTGCGAATGCTCGACTATGTGATTGAAGTAGCAAGCGGCATTAAACAACCCAAAGCGGTTATATTAGGACAGGATGACTTTATCCCTTGGAAAAGAGGGGTTTCACTATAAACCATATTAAATGAAACTGATACGATACGGCGCTGCCGGCAAAGAAAAAACCGGTGTTATTATTGGCGATACAAAATATGATACGTCTGCCTTTGGCGAAGATTATAATGAGCAGTTTTTTGAAACTGACGGATTAAACAGGCTCAAGCAATTCCTTAGTGCGAACGAAGGTAAACTTTCAAAGATTGCTGATGGTGAACGTTTAGGCAGTCCGGTTGCAAGGCCGTCAAAGATAGTTTGTATCGGATTAAATTACAGGGACCATGCTGAGGAAATGGGCGCACCGCTGCCACCTGAGCCGGTTATATTTATGAAATCAACCACGGCTTTAATTGGCCCCAATGATGAGATTACCATTCCTAAAAATTCGGTTAAAACAGATTGGGAAGTTGAACTGGCCGTAATTATAGGCAAAAAAGCATCATATGTGGAAGAAGCCGAAGCGCTGGACTATGTTGCCGGTTACTGCCTGCATAATGATGTATCAGAAAGAGAGTTCCAAATTGAGCGCAACGGTACCTGGGACAAAGGTAAAGGCTGCGATACATTTGCACCAATGGGGCCATTCCTGGCTACAAAAGATGAAATTGCAGATGTACACAACCTGCGCCTGTGGCTTACTGTAAACGGTAAAATTATGCAGGATGGCAGCACGGCTAACCTGATATTTAATGTGCCTTTTTTAATTGCTTATATCAGCCAGTTCATGACACTGTTACCGGGTGACATTATCTCGACCGGAACCCCTGCGGGTGTTGGTTTAGGCATGAAGCCTCCGGTATATCTTAACCCCGGTGATGTGGTTGAATTGGGGATTGACGGCTTAGGGCAATCACGGCAGAAGCTTAAAGCCTATGCTAAAAATTGATAGCCACCAGCATTATTGGTTATATCATCCGGTAAAAGATGCCTGGATAACGGACGAGTTGAAAGTTATTCAAAAGGATTTTTTGCCGGTTGATGTTTGGCC
>JAQBNZ010000253.1 GCA_028288285.1 Mucilaginibacter sp. | reverse complement strand
AGAAGCTGATAATGGCTTTAACTGGCTTGTTTTTGTGTACTTTTTTAATTGTACACGTTGGTGGCAACCTGTTGTTATTTAAAAACGACCAGGGGTTTGCATTTAATAGTTATGCAAATTTCCTTACTCACTTTCCACCAATTGAAGTTGTGGCCTACTTGTTATACCTTGCCATAATAGTGCATAGTATATATGCGCTTGTGTTAACGGTTAAAAATCGCAGGGCAAGGCCGGTTGGTTATGCCGTGCAAACTAAATCGCCGGCATCATGGTCTTCAAAAAACATGGGGTTGTTGGGTTCAATATTATTATTGTTTATTGTAATACACATGGGCGATTTTTGGTTCACCTATAAATACAATAACATTTTAGGCTTTAAAGAGTATCGTACAAACCAAATTACCGGCGAAACAACGGTAACGGATTTCACTCCATCAAACCCTGATTTTGAGCGTTCTTACTCAACAGAAAACAATGTTGAAATTGTAAGGGTTAAAGACTTGCACGCACGCATTACATCAAGCTTTAGCCACTTATGGTATGTGGCTTTTTATGTAATAGCAATGGGCGCGGTAGCGTTCCACTTATTGCATGGTTTCCAGAGTGCTTTTCATACATTAGGATGGGTACACCGTAAGTACAAGCCTATTATATATTTCATTGGCACGTGGCTGTTTGCGGTTATTATACCGTTGTTATTTGCAGCTATGCCGGTTGTATATTATATCCAGAGTTTAAAATAATTTACGAATTACGATTTTAGATTTACGAATTGAATAGCAATTCAAAAATCTAAAATCGTAACTCTTAAATCTAAAATAGAAAAAGAATGAGTTTAGATGCTAAAATTCCGCAAGGCCCATTAGCCGAAAAATGGAGCAAGCATAAATTTAACTTAAAGCTGGTTAACCCTGCCAATAAGCGTAAGTACGATGTTATTGTAGTGGGTACTGGCTTAGCCGGCGCATCAGCAGCGGCATCACTGGCCGAGCTGGGTTACAATGTTAAGTCATTTTGTTTCCAGGACAGCCCTCGCCGTGCACACTCTATTGCGGCACAGGGTGGTATTAATGCTGCAAAAAACTACCAAAACGATGGCGATAGCGTTTATCGCCTGTTTTATGATACCATTAAAGGTGGTGACTACCGTGCCCGCGAGGGTAACGTTTACCGCCTGGCAGAGGTATCAGTAAATATTATTGACCAATGCGTTGCACAAGGTGTTCCTTTTGCACGCGAGTATGGTGGCTTGCTGGATAACCGTTCATTCGGTGGTTCGCAGGTATCACGTACATTTTATGCACGCGGTCAAACAGGTCAGCAATTGTTATTGGGTGCTTATTCGGCATTAAACCGCCAAATTCACCTTGGCAAGGTAAAAATGTACACCCGTACAGAAATGCTTGATGTAATTGTTGCTGATGGCCATGCCAAAGGGATTGTTACCCGTAACATGAAAAGCGGCGAAATAGAAACACATACCGGCCATGCTGTACTTTTATGTACTGGTGGTTATGGTAACGTATTCTACCTGTCAACAAACGCAATTGGCTCTAACGTAACTGCGGCATGGCGTGCGCACAAACGCGGTGCATACTTTGCCAACCCATGCTACACACAAATACACCCAACTTGTATTCCGGTTACCGGCGATCACCAGAGTAAGCTAACGCTGATGTCTGAATCGTTACGTAATGACGGCCGTGTTTGGGCTCCTAAAACAGTTGAGGTAGCTGAAAAACTACGCAAGAAAGAGATAACCGCCGCCCAGGTAAAAGAGGATGAGCGCGATTACTTTTTGGAAAGAAAATATCCTTCATTTGGTAACCTTGTTCCGCGCGACGTGGCTTCACGTAACGCTAAGGAAATGGTTGATGAAGGCAAAGGTGTTGGCGGTTCCGGCTTTGCAGTATTCCTTGATTTTGCCGAAGCTATTGAGCGTTTAGGCGAAGATACTGTACGTGCTAAATACGGCAACTTGTTTGATATGTATCTGCAAATAACAGACGAGAACCCGTACAAACAACCAATGCGCATTTACCCTGCTGTACACTATACCATGGGTGGGCTTTGGGTTGATTATAACCTGAGCACAAACATCCCTGGCTTATACGCCTTAGGCGAGTGTAATTTTTCTGACCACGGCGCTAACCGTTTAGGTGCATCGGCATTAATGCAGGGTTTGGCCGATGGCTATTTTGTTATCCCATATACTTTAGGTGATTATCTTGCTACTATAGGCCCTAAGGCGGTTGATAAAAATCATCCCGCTTTTGAAAAAACCAAACAGGAAGCAAAAGCATATATTGACAAATTACTTGCTTTAAACGGAAACAAAACGGTTGCCGAATACCACCGCGATCTTGGCCACATTATGTGGGAATATTGCGGAATGGCCCGAACCGAAGAAGGACTGACCAAAGCACTTGGCCTCATTAAAGAACTGAAAGCTGATTTCTGGAAGAATGCTATTGTAACCGGCGAAAACGAAGAGTTTAACCTTGCCCTTGAAAGAGCAGGCCGTGTTGCCGACTTTATTGAGCTTGGCGAACTAATGGTTACTGACGCTTTAATGCGACGTGAATCATGCGGTGGCCACTTCCGTTTAGAATCGCAAACAGAAGAAGGTGAAGCATTGCGCGATGACAACAACTTTGCTTTTGTTGCAGCATGGGAATTTAAAGGTGAAAACCAACCCGAAGAGCTGCACAAAGAAGAGCTGGTATATGAGAATGTTAAGTTAACACAAAGAAGCTATAAATAATGGAGAATAGTTGATTGGTTAATTAAGTGAGTAGTTACAACCACTCACCTAATCAACTTAATCAACCACTCACTAATCTCAATAA
>JAQBNZ010000119.1 GCA_028288285.1 Mucilaginibacter sp. | reverse complement strand
CGAAAGTATGCCCATTAAATTTTATACTTTTGGTAGATAAACGTTAAACACACATGAGATTTATAGTTTCCACATCAACATTACTTAAGCAATTGCAGTCTGTAAGCGGCGCGTTAAGCAATAGCACCGTATTGCCTATACTGGAAAACTTTTTGTTCGAGATAAAAGACGGAAACTTAACCATTTCTGCCACCGACCTGCAAACAAGCATGACCACCTCTTTAACTGTTGAAGCTAAAGAAAATGGCCGTATAGCAATACCATCACGTATATTATTAGATACCTTAAAATCATTACCGGAGCAGCCTGTTGCTTTTTCGGTTGATGATAAAACCTTTGCCATTGAAATAAGCGCCGGAGACGGTAAATACAAGCTAAGTGGCGAGAACGGTGAGGATTTTCCGAAGATACCTGTTGTTGAAAATGCATCATCAGTTAACCTGCCCGCGTCAGTACTGGGCGAGGCAATAAACAAAACCATATTTGCGGTTAGTAATGATGAACTGCGCCCTGCCATGACGGGTGTTTACTGCCAGCTAAGCAGTGAGCACTTAACCTTTGTGGCTACCGATGCCCACAAGCTGGTACGTTACCGACGTAAAGATGCCAAGGCTGATAGCACTACATCATTCATTTTGCCTAAAAAGGCATTAACGTTACTAAAATCTGCCTTACCGGCCGATGATGTAAACGTATCTGTTGAATACAACAGCACCAGCGCTTTCTTTAAATTTGGTAACATTAATTTAGTGTGCCGTTTAATTGATGAGCGTTACCCTGATTATGAAGCGGTTATCCCTAAAGAAAACCCTAACAAATTAGCAATAGACCGCCTGTCGTTCTTAGGCTCATTGAGCCGTGTTGCTATTTATGCTAATAAAACCACCCACCAGGTAAGGTTAAAAATAAGCGGCAGCGAGCTTAACATATCATCAGAAGATATTGATTTTGCTAACGAGGCACATGAGCGTTTAAGCTGCCAGTACGATGGTGAAGATCTGGAAATAGGCTTTAACGCCCGGTTTTTGATAGAAATGCTGAAGAATTTAAGCTGTGAAGAAGTATCATTAGAAATGTCGACACCTAACCGTGCAGGCTTACTGTTGCCACAAGGTGGCGACGAGAACGAAGATGTACTGATGCTGGTTATGCCGGTAATGCTTAACAGCTACGCATAAATAGAGAATAGTGAATGGAGATTGGTGAATAGTTGAGAAACCTTCACCTAACATTTTGTCTCTAACCGCTGATCACTCACAAAAAAGTCCGGCTACAAACCGGACTTTTTTGTTGGCCGAATAACAAAACCTATAATTGTAGAGTTATATAGCATCTGCTTATTTATATGAATATTAAGTTATCCTTTTTATTGATGGCTATACTGGCATTTAGTTTAGCATCCTGCAAAAAAACAGGTGATGCGCCGTCGGCTGCTGTGCAAATCACCAATCTTAATGTTACAAATGCCAGTACAGATACGCTTAATTTTTATTTGAACGGTACCCGTGTTAATAATGCATCAAGCATATATCCGCTGGGTTCATCAGGTTATCTTGGTGTAGCCGTTGGCCAGCAGAACTATCAATTTAAAAGTCCCCGCAGCCCTGTGGTGCTCTTGAGTTTAGCTTTAACCTTAGATAGCAGTAAAACTTATTCGTTATATGTAGCGGGCAGGAGTCCCAATTTAACTTTCTCAACCATTGATACTTTAGTAGCCGATACGAGCAATCGTGCAACAATAAGATTTGTAAATGCTTCGCCAGATGCCGGTACGCTGGACGTTATGGTTGGCGATACTGTGAATTTTAAAGTTCGTGCATTTAAAACATCAACCGTATTTTTACCGGTAAATGCAGGCAATAAGCACATACGCATTTACCAGTCGGGCACACATGCGCTTAAGATAGATGAAACCCGCCCGCTTATAGGAGGCAAGGTGTATACATTATTTACAAAAGGAAGTTTAAAAGGCACGGGCACCGCCGCATTAGGCACTGGCCTGGTGGTTAACAAATAGTATTTAAAAAATGATGAACAATAATAAATGCAGCATATTAATGTGCCTGGGCTTATTTATAGCGGGGGTGATGTTTATACCCATGATATCATCATGCGGAAAAGGCACGGGTACCAATGCAAGCACTGCCAATGCTCAGGTTAACCTGATAAATGTAAGCCCGGATGTTCATCCTTTTAATTTGTACTCGCGTATAAATAACAGTTATGTTAAATTTGGTACAACAAATTACACTTATCCTACCCCATCAGGATATTTTTTGCTTAACGTAGCTGATTCTCCTTTCCTGTTAAGGCCATCAGTAATTAACAATGTTGATATTACCAATTTATTGCCCGCTGTAAGCATATTTAAACGTAATGTAAGGTATACGTGGTTTGTTACAGGCCTGGTTGCTGATAAGTCATTAACCTCATTAATAGTGCCAGATACAGGTAGTTTGCCTCTTATTGGCAGGGGTAAAATAAGGTTCATTAATACATCGTCAAATTCATCGGTGCTAAACCTTACCGCTAATGATACGTTAGCCTTTTCAAGAATCGCTTATAAAGGTGTTACTAAATATATTGAGGTTACCGCAGGTAACTATAATATTAACATAAGCGCATCATCTAACCCGTCTGTAGCGTTGGTTAGCCTAAAAAATGTGACTATATTGGATGGTCAACTGTATACCATTTATTCCTACGGACTTACCGGAAGGGCTGATACCGCTGCCTTTAATGCCGGTATTATCCTTAACAGCGTCCCCGATAAATATAATTAAGGCTTTACGGTTTATCTTTCTATTTTTGGATAAAATTTAAAAACATTGGAAATAATACACAGTCTGATAGATTTTATACTGCATATTGATAAGCATCTTGTGCAAATAACCAGTCAATACCAAAGCTGGACCTACCTTATCCTCTTTGTGATAATATTTGCAGAGACAGGTTTTGTAGTTACCCCGTTTCTGCCCGGCGATTCCCTGTTGTTTGCAGCCGGAGCATTAATTGCAGGCGGCATGTCTGGTTTGGATATTAACCTGCTTTGCGTTATTTTGATAGTTGCCGCGTTTGCCGGTAACACGGTTAACTATATGCTGGGTGGCTATCTGGGTGCAAGGGTTTTTAAAGAAGAAAATAAGGTGTTAAAGTTAAGCTACTACCTGCAAACCAAAGCATTTTTTGATAAGCATGGTGGTAAAGCGGTTATATTCAGCAGGTTTGTGCCTATCATTCGTACCATAGCCCCTTTTGTTGCGGGGGTAGGGCGTATGCCACTTGCACGTTACAGCCTTTACAATATTATAGGTGGTGTATCATGGATAGTTATATTCCTGTATGGCGGTTACCTGTTTGGTAATGTCCCCGTTATTAAAAAGAATTTCTCGCTGGTAGCTATTATCATCATACTGGTATCAATACTGCCGCCCATATTTGCCATCATTAAAAACAAGATGACCAAAAAGGAGCAGCCTGTTAATTAAGGAGGCCATGAGGCATTAATCTGTTGCGGGTACAAATACTTTACCGGCGCGGAATAAAGCCTCTTCCTTGTTTAGCTTTTGGCTTTCAATTTTTGTCATGGGTGTCTTTATCAGTTTGCTCAGATCAGGCTGACCGGCATCTACCCAGGCCGAGAACCAAAAACTGCCCACGCTTAATATAGATGATCGCATTTTGCGTTGCACCATGCCTTTCATCATTTTGTGGTAAGCGCGGCTATATTCTACCGAATAAACTTTAACCGTCCGGTTGCCACGTTGCTCCATGGCATACTTTTTATCGGCAGGGAAGGTTTTGTTCAATATTCTTTCCATCCGTAGTACAGTGTCTATCTCTTTGAACGAGCTGCGGCATATTTTAAAAGCCTCGGCCAACGGATTCGGGATATATCGGGCCCTACCTACATTGTAATTGTAACTATTGCTGAAAAGCTCGGGCAGGCGGCTTTCCCAAAAGGCATGTAAGCCGGGTTGATTGGTAAGCTGCCCATCATAGTTTTTGGTAAGGTGCAGTGGTACATGCGCATCAGAAATATAATGCCCTAAATTGGCAGATGATTTAAGTATTGCGGTGGTATCATGCGCCTTAAAAGCCTTCACCAGCCAGTAATAATTAGAGGTGATAGCCCAGGGCACGGTGCCGTATTTATTCAATGTGTCCGACGAATATTTAGCCGCTGCATCAACCCAATGCTGTGGCATATCCCTGAAAGGCTGCTTGCCATAATGGTCGGCATTAAAGAAATGGTGCAGTGCTTCGGTACTATCAACATAACGCTTTTTATCGGCGCTAATGGCATGTTCTGTTATAAATTCAATATTGCTTTTATAGAAACCCGCCATAGCCTTAGGCAGGGTAAAAACCGCCAGCCTGTGTATGCGGTAATGTGCAAAGAACCCCCACGAGGAGCAAAGAGTAATTATAATGATGCCTGTGAAAAAGGTTAGGATGCTGCGCTTCATTAGAGGTAAAGATGAGTAAAATATTTTGTCCGTCCGTCCGCAGGTGTCCTTTGTTTTTTATGGAAGCGGACAGGCGTTCGTTTTATCACCATGTTAAACCCTTTTTTTAAAATCCATTAATTGTATAGGTCTGCTTAATCGTGGTTTCAAAATATTTTCCTTAATTTGAAAATACATAAACCAACACGCATAAAGTAAAATTTATATGGATCGCAGAGAATTTATCACATCGGGTACTTTGCTGGCTGCCGGCATGAGCATCCTGTCTTCGGGGATAGTTTTTGGTAAAAATATGGATAAGGTTCGCTTGGGCTATATTGGCGTTGGCCTGCGTGGCCGCGACCATATTATGGAAGGTTTGCTGCGCGATGATGTAGAGATTGTAGCTATTTGCGATATACAGGAGCAATCATTAAGCGAATGCCGTAAACAGTTTCAAAAGGTAGGCAAAAAGTTGCCTGTCGAATATACCGGCGGTATTGATGCTTACAAAAAACTGCTTGCCCGTAAGGATGTTGACGCCGTAATAATTGCTACCCCATGGCAGTTTCATAAAGACCAGGCAGTACATGCCATGCAAGCCGGTAAATACGTGGGCTGTGAGGTAATAGCAGGTTTAACACTCGAAGATCACTGGGAAATTGTACGCACCTCTGAAGCTACCAAAATGCCTTATATGACACTGGAAAATGTTTGCTACCGCCGTGATGTAATGGCCGTACTGAATATGACACGCCAGGGTATGTTTGGCGAAATGATACACCTTGAGGGCGGTTACCAGCATAACCTGCGCAATGTTTTGTTTAACGATGGTAAGCAATATTATGGCGGCGGTGTAGAATTTGGTCCTAAGGCAATAAGCGAGGCGCAATGGCGCACTCAGTTCAATATTGATACAAACGGCGATATTTATCCTACCCACGGCGTTGGCCCACTAATGCATTATGCCGATATAAATTACGGCAACAGGTTTACCAACCTGGTATCATTCGCCTCAAAGGCACGCGGGTTGGCGGCTTATGTGGAAGAAAAATCTCCGGGTAACCCAAATGCTAAAATCAACTACAAGAATGGCGATGTGGTAACCACCATGCTCAACTGCGCCAATGGCGAAACCGTGCTGCTATCACATGATACGCACCTGCCAAGACCTTATTCGCTGGGTTTTAGGGTGCAGGGTACAAAAGGGCTTTGGATGGATGTGAACCACTCTATATACATTGAGGGGCAATCAAAAAAAGATGATGTTTGGGACCCTGCTAAAGAATGGCTGGATAAATACGACCATCCACTGTGGCAAAAATACGCCACGGTAGCCGAGGGTGCAGGGCATGGCGGTATGGATTGGTTTGTGTTTAACGCCTTTATAGAATCGGTTAAGCGTAAAACGCAAACACCTATTGATGTGTATGATTCGGTAACTATGAGCGTGATATTGCCGTTATCCTCAAAATCAATAGCCGAAGGTAACATGCCCCAGCAATTCCCTGATTTTACAAAGGGTAAGTGGAAGGACAGAAAGAGCACGTTTGGAATGGGAGATTATTAAGGCATAGATTAAAAAAGTTTGTCATTCTGAGCGATAGCGAAGAATCTGTTAGCGAGGGTGCAGGCAGGCGATTAGATGCTTCAAGCGTTCAGCACAATAAAGTTTGTCATTCTGAGTGATAACGAAGAATCTGTATGGAGGGTGCAGGCAGGCAATTTGATACCTTTATTCCTTTGTCCTTAATCAATAATCAACAAAAAACATAAACAGTTTGCAAATTAAAATTTATCAACCTATATTTGCACCTCTAAAAATAAAGAAAGAATAACAAAGCTATACGATGGCAAATCATAAATCATCCATAAAAAGAATCAGATCAAACGCTGCGAAGCGTCT
>JAQBNZ010000112.1 GCA_028288285.1 Mucilaginibacter sp. | reverse complement strand
TATTACAATTTTTACGACGAAATAACCAATGATGAATTGGTGCATATTGCATAAAGCTTTAAAACTATATATGAAATTTACCAAATTAGGCTTATTAACCCTGTTAATAAGTCTTTTTATTTTGAATAGCTGTAAAAACCAGGATTCTATTGGGTTAGGTGTTGATGCCGGTAACCAGCTTAATGGCACGTTAATGGTTGATACCAATATAAATGTAACCACCATACCTGAAGATACTGTAGTTACATCCGCATTGTTCAGAACCCCACTATCTTATTTTAAAGATCCTGAATTAGGTATTACCGAGTCAAATATTGCAGCAGCTATAACATTGCCGAGCGGTATTGCATATACTTTGCCAACCGGTACATTAACAATTGACTCATCTGTTTTGGTACTGCCTTACGCCGATGGTTTTTACGGGGACTCGCTTACATCAAAATTTAAGTTAGATGTACACCAGTTAAGTGAGCCGGTTAAATCAGGCACGCCTTATTACAACAATAAACTATGGGCTTATGAAACAGTACTATTAGGGACAAAAACCTTTACCGCACGTTCACATGACACCATAAAAATATTTAATATTTTAAAAGGACGGTCAGATACACTTATAAAAGTTGCGCCGCAATTACGCATACCTATTAGCCAGGCTTTTGTAAATCAATATTTATTAGGAGATGGTGCTACCTCTTACCGGGCGTCAACCACAGCGTTTCAAAATGCGGTTAAAGGTTTGTATCTTACTTTAGATAAAAACCAAACCACAGGCCCTGGTGGGAATATCATGTTCCAATTAGACTCTGCCCGTATTGCGGTTTATTACAGAGCTGATAACGCCGGAGTAATTGATACAGCAGTAGTTACAATGCCCGTCCTGGGAGGTACACATGCCGTTCAGATAAAGCATACATACAGCACTAAAGTACAGGCGGCTATCAATAATACATCTACAAATGGCCTTTTTTATTTAAAAGGTGCCGTAGGTTTAAGGGCTAAGGTAAGTTTCCCTAACATTAAAAACACTTTTGCAGGTGTAGGCAGTGTAGTAATTAACCGTGCCGAGCTTGTTGTTAAAGCTGCGCCCGGAACAACCATACCTTATAGAGCTGCACCAAGGTTAACCATGTATCAATGGGATATTGCAAAACAACGTATAAGAATACAGGATGCATCAAGTAATGATCCCCGAGGTGCAAATGCCGGCTCCACGTTTGGTGGTTTTTATAATTCAGCAACCGGCGAATATCACTTTACAGTAACCGGCTATATTCAAGACCTTATTAGTGGAAAAACGGTAGATTATGGAACATTTATTGCTCCGGTTAACCCCGCTGTAGGTAACTCCATTGATATTACCCCCACTGCCCAGTTTGCCGAACGTGTAATATCTTTTGGTAAAAACTCTCCTGATAGAATTAAGCTAAACATTATTTATACAAAAGTAAATAAGTAAAAAATACTGTATCCATGTTTGTTGAGCAACAAACATGGATATTAAAGTATTACTGCTATTTTTGGCTCATACATTTAATATTGAATTTATGTGCGGAATAGTAGGATATATAGGCTACAGGGATGCTTATCCAATAGTTATAAAAGGGTTACACCGCCTGGAGTATCGTGGATACGACAGTGCCGGTATTGCCTTAGCCGATAACGGTTTAAAGGTTTATAAAAAAGCCGGCAAGGTTAGTGATCTTGAAGGCTTTGTAAAAGACGTTAAATTAACAGGCACGGCTGGTATGGGTCACACTCGATGGGCCACCCACG
Source organism: Mucilaginibacter sp. (assembly GCA_028288285.1). Lineage (GTDB taxonomy): Bacteria > Bacteroidota > Bacteroidia > Sphingobacteriales > Sphingobacteriaceae > Mucilaginibacter. Next base: position 7,714 of record JAQBNZ010000112.1, on the reverse strand, counting down.
GGGCACCAAGCGACAGGAATTCACACCCACATTCATCAGGTGATCGTAAACTCACTATAATTCATAATGGTATTATTGAGAATTACGGCGTGCTTAAAGAAGCATTGATTGCTAAAGGCCATACTTTTATAAGCGATACCGATACTGAAGTTTTAATTCATTTGATTGAAGACATCCAAAATGTTACCGGACTTGATCTGCGCGAAGCCGTAAGGCTTGCCCTTAACAGGGTAGTTGGTGCATATGCTATAGTTATTATGAATGCCGATGAGCCGGATGAATTAATAGCGGCACGTAAGGGCAGCCCTATGGTTATTGGCGTTGGCAAAGGCGAATATTTTATAGCATCTGATGCTACACCAATTGTGGAGTATACTAAAAACGTTATTTATTTAAATGACAACGAAATTGCTTATGTAAGGCGAGAGGATCTGTTGATTAAAAACATTGACAACACTGTACAAACCCCATACATACAAGAGCTTGAATTAAAGCTGGAGATGCTTGAAAAGGGCGGCTATGATCACTTTATGATGAAGGAGATATATGAGCAGCCCCGCTCTATTCGCGATTGTTTACGTGGCCGTATCTATCCTACACAGGGATTGGTACAGTTGGGGGGTATAAAAGAGTATGTTGAGAAGCTGAAAAATATTGACCGTATTATTATAGTTGCATGTGGTACATCATGGCACGCTGGTTTAGTGGGGGAATATTTAATTGAAGAATATGCGCGAGTGCCTGTTGAGGTGGAGTATGCTTCAGAATTCAGGTATCGTAACCCTATTATAACACCAAAAGATCTGGTAATTGCCATTTCCCAATCAGGCGAAACTGCCGATACTATGGCGGCTATTGAGCTGGCTAAAGAAAAAGGCGCTACTATATTTGGCATATGTAATGTGGTTGGTGCATCAATACCGCGTTTAACACACGCCGGCGTTTATACACACGCCGGGCCAGAGATTGGCGTTGCTTCAACAAAAGCGTTTACCGGGCAGGTTACAGTATTAACGCTTATAGCGTTTTACATCGCTCAGCAAAGAGGCACTATTACACAAAGTAAATTTGTTGAATACCTGACTGAACTTAACGAGATACCGGATTTGGTTGAGCAGGCTTTAAAATCAAATGAGCAGGTTAAGGTAATAGCCGAACGGTTTAAAGATTCAACTAACTGCTTATTTTTAGGCCGTGGCAGCTCATTTCCCGTTGCTCTTGAAGGTGCGTTGAAGTTGAAGGAAATATCATACATTCATGCTGAAGGGTATCCGGCTGCCGAAATGAAACACGGCCCCATTGCATTGATAGATGCAGAAATGCCGGTGATATTTATCGCCACAAAAAATTCATCATACGAAAAAGTGGTGAGCAATATACAGGAAGTAAAAGCCAGGGGTGGTAAAATTATTGCCATAGTATCTGAAGGAGATACCGAGGTTAAAGAAATGGCCGATTATGTAATTGAGATTCCGCTAACTGGTGAAACCTTTGTTCCACTGCTGGCAACCATACCATTGCAGTTATTAGCTTACCATATAGCTGTTATGCGCGGCTGTAATGTTGACCAGCCACGTAACCTGGCTAAGTCAGTAACGGTGGAATAAGATTTGAGACATTAGATGTGAGATTTGAGACGACATCTGAATTTAATGTTTCAATGAAAATTTAGGATAAAAGGCCGCTTGTAACCAAGCGGCCTTTTATCCTAAGAAAGCGAGGCTGAAAATTTTATCTCAAATCTCACATCTAATGTCTCAAATCTATTATGCGGGCATATGTTTCATGGTTTCGTTCAAATCTAGCTGTAGGCCTTGTGCAACAGCCATACCCAAATTAATATCAGCACGGAACCAATGGCAAAGTTGCCTGTTCGTGATCTCATCTTTTTTAGGCCCATCAATACCACTCATTGAGTGAACAATATTTTTGATCAGGTCTTTCTTTGAGGCTTCGCTCATTAGGCGGTATAAGTTTCCAGGTTGTGTGTAATGGTCGTTATCACCTTCGGCATTACGGTCATACCAATCAGCCACATGTGCGTTAATATCCCAGGCTGGTTCTTTATAGTTTTGGTCTGCTTCAATATCATCAAAGCTATTAGGGAAATAGTTGGGATTTTTGCCCTGGTTACCATCAATACGCATCCTGCCATCGCGCTGATAATTGTTTACCATAAACGGGCAGCGGTTAACCGGTATTTGTTCATAATTAGCCCCCAGGCGATAGCGATGAGCGTCAGGGTATGAAAGTATACGTCCCTGTAACATCTTGTCGGGAGAGTAGCCAATGCCATCAATTACGTGTGCCGGTGCAAAAGCAGCTTGCTCAACGTGTGCAAAGTAATTATCCGGGTTTTCGTTCAACTCCAATACACCAACATCAATCAGCGGATAATCGCCATGTGGCCATACTTTGGTTAAATCGAATGGGTTAATGTGATAGGTAGCAGCTTCAGCCTCAGGCATAACCTGTATTTTCAGGTCCCATTTCGGAAACTGGCCATTGTCAATATGTGTTAACAGATCATGCTGTGCAAAATCAGGGTTTTTACCGCGCATTTCGCCCGCCTCTTCATCTGTAAAGTTTTTAATGCCCTGCTGGGTCTTAAAATGGAACTTCACATAAAAGCGCTCATTGTTGGCATTGATGAATGAAAACGTATGACTGCCGAATCCGTCCATGTGGCGATAACCGTAAGGAGTGCCCCTGTCACTCATCAGGATAGTTACCTGGTGCAGGCTTTCCGGGTTAAGCGACCAGAAGTCCCACTGCATTGTAGCGCTTTTGGAGTTAGTATATGGGTCGCGTTTTTGAGTATGAATAAAGTCGCCAAACTTTTTCGGATCTTTTATAAAGAAAACCGGGGTGTTGTTACCAACCAGATCCCAGTTACCATCTTCTGTATAAAATTTTATTGCAAAACCACGCGGATCGCGTTCGGTATCGGCTGATCCTTTTTCGCCGCCAACGGTAGAAAAGCGTAAGAAGGCGCGAGTTTCTCTGCCAATCTTGCTAAAAATCTTTGCACGTGTATATTTTGTAATATCATGTGTGATTGTTAAAGTTCCGTAAGCACCGGAGCCTTTTGCGTGTACCACACGCTCAGGGATACGCTCACGGTTAAAGTGGGCCATCTTTTCATGTAAAATAAAATCCTGTAAAAGCACCGGACCACGGGGGCCAACGGTTTGTGTGTTCTCGTTTTCCGCATAGGGTTTGCCTGATGCGGTTGTCAGCTTTTTTTTTATGGGTTCCATAGTATCTGGTTTATAAACTCAAACTTCATTAAAATATTTTAATAGAAAAAATCAATTATTGTTATATTTGTATAGATAAAATCTATATGACACTTACACAACTTGAATATATTGTAGCTGTTGATACTTATCGCAGCTTTGTGGCTGCGGCCGAAAAATGCTTTATTACCCAGCCTACGCTGAGTATGCAAATACAAAAGCTGGAAGATACTCTTGGCGTAAAAATATTTGATCGCAGCAAGCAGCCTGTAACTCCAACCGAAATAGGTGTTGAAATTGTTACACAGGCAAGGGTATTATTAGCAGAAAGTGAAAAGATAAAGGAAATTATCAGCGACAGGCAAAAAGAACTGTCGGGCGAATTAAAGGTAGGCATTATACCAACTGTAGCCCCTTACATATTGCCTAAGATAATGCATGGCTTTATTGAAAAATACCCTCAGGTAAAGTTGATAGTATGGGAGCAAACAACTGAGCAAATAATACATCAATTAAAAATGGGTACTCTGGATTGCGGTATACTTTCAACCCCGCTACATGAAAGTACATTGACCGAAATACCGGTGTTTTACGAAAACTTTGTGGCCTATGCATCCAAAAACAGTAAGCTGTTTAAAAAGAAAAACATTACTCCGGATGATATAGATATGGAAGAGATTTGGGTGCTGAACGAGGGGCATTGCATGCGGGAGCAAGTGTTAAATATTTGCCAACGGCGTAAAGCAACAAAAGGCTATCAGCATTTTGAATATAATACAGGCAGTGTAGAAACACTCAAACGTATGGTTGATATGAACAATGGCGCCACAATATTGCCGGAACTTGCACTTGCCGATATGAACGAAAAGCAATGGGACCGTGTGCGCTACTTTAAAAGCCCGGAACCCGCGCGCGAAGTAAGCATAGTTATACACCGCAATTTTTTAAAGCGCCGCATGATAGAAGCACTAAAAAACGAGATACTTGATTTTGTACCTAAGCGCCTGCGTACCAAAAAGAAAAAAGAAATAATGGAAATATAATGATAGATCTATCGGGTTATCCTGAGCTTGTTGAAGGATGTGTGCGTAAGGCCCCGGCGGCAAATGGTTCGACAGGCTCGCCAAGACACCTGCCTATTGCCCTTTTGCTTACTTATGTTAGTGCGTGACCGCTCTTAAAGCGTCAATTATTTTTTGTGAGGTTGCCGCTAACTCTTCCTTTGTAGGGTTAAGTTTTGGGCGTGAAAAATTTAAGTCATCAACCTTATTCATCGGTATAAGATGAATGTGGGCATGAGGCACTTCTAAACCTATCACAGCAACTCCAACCCTTTTACAAGGTATAGCACTCTTAATACCTGTAGCTACAATTTTGGCGAACATTTGCAGACCCATATACGTCTCATCGTCAAGGTCAAATAGATAATCAACCTCTTTTTTAGGAATAACCAGCACATGCCCCTCTGCCAATGGATTAATATCTAAAAAGGCCAAAAATTCATTTGTTTCGGCCACTTTATATGCAGGTATTTCGCCTGATATGATTTTTGAAAATATGCTCATTTTGGTTGATTGGTTTATTGAGTTGATTTATGTGAGTAGTTGATTTATTAACTACTCACATAATTAACCACTCTCTAACGACTAATTTCCAATATTTCGAATTCAATTTTACCGGCAGGTACCGTTATCTCGGTTATTTCACCTACAGATTTACCTAACAGGCCTTTGGCAATGGGTGACGTCACTGATATTTTGCCGGCTTTCATATCAGCTTCGCTTTCTGATACAAGCTGGTAACTCATAGTAGCACCGCTTTTAATGTTCTTGATTTTTACAATTGATAAAGCCAACACTTTTGACATATCTAATTTAGATTCATCAAGCAAACGGGCATTAGCCAGCGTCTCTGACATTTGCGATATTTTAGCTTCATGTAAACCCTGGGCCTCTTTAGCCGCATCATATTCAGCATTTTCAGAAAGATCGCCTTTATCGCGTGCTTCAGCAATTTGCTTTGATATATCAGATCTGCCGGTAGTTTTTAACTTTTGTAATTCTTCTTTTAATTTTTCTAAACCTTCTTTGGTATAGTATGATACCTCTGCCATAACACAATTATTATTAGTATTAATTTATAGTTTACCGCCAAAAAAAAAACCGCCCCACTACTTTTTTGATAGAAGAGCGCAATGGCCTTAAAAACAAACAAGACTACGTCGGCCAGGCCTGCATAGTCTTGTTTAGTCTAAAACGAAGATAAGGTAATTAAGTTTTATTATCCAAATTTTTTGTTGGTGTAATTGATTGATAATGTAGGGCCGCGCTACTTAATATTGCGCCCCTACATCATTGGTATAACTTTTAATTTCTCTGCCATTACCTCACTTATCTTACGATAACTATCAAATGTCCAGCCGGCAACATGGGGTGTTAGTATTATTTTACCGCTTTGGCGTAGTTCATCAAACCAGGACTGCTCTGCCAGTGCAGGGAATTTTTCAACCTCCAATACATCCAGCCCGGCCCCTAATATTTTATTTTGCTTAATAGCGTTTAACACGGCCTGGGTTTTTACCACCTTACCACGTGATGTATTAAGAAGGAAGATAGGCTTTTTAAAATGGAATAAATATTCATCATCAACTAAGCCGTTAGTCTCTGTTGTTAGGGGAATATGCAGGCTCAATACATCACTGGTTCTTACAATCTCTTCCATACTAACCTCGCGGGCATATTGGTCGCTAAAGCCTGTCTTGTATTTATCATAAGCAATAACAAGTACACCAAAGCCAGATAATTTTTTAGCAAAGCTTTTACCCATAAAACCATAGCCAATAATGCCTACCGTTTTACCTTTAAGCTCATGGCCACGGTTGGCCTCACGCTTCCAGATGTCACTTCTTATTTCAGCATCGGCGGTATTAATTTTGTTCATTAAGCTAAGCAAAAGGCCAACCGCATGTTCGCCAACCGCATCCATATTACCTTCAGGCGCATTAATAAGGGTTATGTTTTTTGCAAGGGCATAATCCTCATCAATATTATCCATACCGGCCCCTGCCCTGCAAATAAACCGCAGGTTGGTAGCCAAATCAATCACTTTTTTATCTACCATAAATTTTGAGCGAATAACTAACCCGGTATAGTCACCCAGTATTTCATAAGCGACATCAGGCGTTATTAATGGTTGATAATTGCAGGTATAGCCTAATTCTTCGGCTTGTTCAATAAAAACCGGGTGTATGTCATCAACTATGAGGATGTTATTTTTCAATGTGATAAGTTTTGTAAAACCCAAAATTACAAAATTGCAAAGCATTAGTTAATGTTTGCAAAAGATGTGTTTATACGATGACGAAATACACCTTCTTATGGATAAGTAATCTTACCGGCAAATTAAATTGCGTAACCCGCTTTCAATCTTCACTCGCCCTTGCTAACTTAGTGGAATTATGAAATTAGCACAGCTAACGGCTTTTCTTGAAAGCCTGGCCCCGCTGGCCTATCAGGAAGATTACGATAATTCGGGCCTTATAGTTGGCCAGCCAAACCAGGAAGTGAATCAGGCGCTAATATCGCTTGACTGTACCGAGGCTGTAGTTGATGAGGCCATTGCCACGGGCTGCCAGGTAATTATCTCGCACCACCCCATAGTGTTTAAAGGCTTAAAAAAATTCAACAGTAAAACCTATGTTGAACGTGTTGTTGAAAAGGCAATTCGTAATAATATTGCCTTGTACGCTATTCATACCAACCTGGATAATGTGATGATGGGTGTTAACGCCCGCATATGCGAAACGTTGGGACTTACTAACTTTCATGTGCTTGTACCCAAGCAAAATCTGTTGAAAAAGCTGGTTACTTATGTGCCAACCGCCCAGGCAGATCAGGTACGAAATGCTTTGTTCCATGCTGGAGCGGGCCATATTGGTAATTATAGTGATTGCAGTTTTAACGCCAAAGGCACCGGAACTTTTAAAGCCGGGGAAGGCACTGATCCATATGTGGGCGAACCGGGTATCCGTCATCATGAGGAAGAGGTACGTATTGAGACCATTTATCCGGCAAATTTGGAAAGCAAGATAATTATGGCGCTTGTGCTGGCCCACCCATATGAAGAAGTTGCTTATGATCTTTACAATATAACTAACCAGCACCAACAAGTAGGTTCGGGTATGATTGGAGAGCTTGAAGTGCCCATGAGCGAAGAAGAGTTTTTATCAGAGATAAAGCACAACATGCAGGCCGAAGTAATCAGGCATACCGCTTTTACAGGTAAGCAAATAAAAAAGGTTGCTGTTTGCGGAGGCTCGGGTGGTTTTTTGTTGAAACATGCCATGGCCGCCGGTGCTGATATTTTTATTACTGCTGATTACAAATATCACGAGTTTTTTGATGCCGAAGGAAAGATACTCATTGCCGACATTGGACATTTTGAAAGTGAGCAATTTACGCAGCAATTATTGTATG
>JAQBNZ010000089.1 GCA_028288285.1 Mucilaginibacter sp. | reverse complement strand
GCGGAGAGCTAGGGATTCGAACCCCAGGACCTGTTACAGTCAACAGTTTTCAAGACTGCCGCAATCGACCACTCTGCCAGCTCTCCGGGGACAAAAGTACAAATCCGAGCCGAATTGCCAAACTTGATGTTAACTTTTTTTAAATTAATTGTAACGTTTTGATAGTCATTGCTTTATTGACTATCTGGGTTGTTTTTTTTGTTCCGAAAGGTGTTAAAGCGGGGTTTTGCAATGCGAATATTACGCTTAGAGAGGTCAACACTGGCATTTAATTCAAACCCAATGAGCAATATTAGCGAGTTTAAATACAGATATATCATTACCACTATAAGCGTGCCTATAGCACCGTAAACTTTGTTATATGATGAAAAATTATTAGTATAGTATGTAAACCCTATGGATGTTAATATAGCCAGAGATGTTGCCAGTATAGAGCCGGGATTAATGAATTTCCATTTTCGCTTGTTGGATGGCCCGTAGCGGTAAAGTATGCAAATACTCACAAAAAAGATAATAAGGATTATGATCCATCTTGATAAGGCGATAAGATAGAACCAAAAGTGCGCCTCGCTATTAAACTGATCCTGTACAAAGTGAATTACTGCCTGCCCGGCTATCATGATAACGATAGCTATTAGTAAGGCAACACTTATTACAACGGTTAAAGTTAATGCTATCAATTCCCTTTTAAGCCAAGTTCGGGTTTCCAGTATTAATGACGATTTATTGAATGCCTGCATTAGGTTACTAACACCATTGGTAGCAAAATACAATGCAGTTATAAAACCAAATGACAGTAATTTTCCGTTTTGGTTCTTAATAATGTCTACAATGGTTGATTGGAATGCCTGATACGCATTTGTAGGCATTATTAATGAAAATAAACTCAATAAATAATCCTGAAAATTCGTTACCGGTATATAAGCTATCAGCGTGAACAAAAAAATTATTGCAGGAAACAGCGCCAGCATAAAGTTGTACGCCAAAGCCGCCGCACGATTAGTTAATGAAGTTTTTTGGATCTCTTCAATAAAGAAAACAATTACCGTATATAATGGCAGAGGTCTAAAGCCAGGAATGTAAACAGTTTTTGCCCAGTCGGTTAAGAATTGGTAAAACCTAAAGCGAATAAGAATATGGTGCACCCATTTCATTAGTGCTAAAATTACTCAAAAAAAGGCTTTAGTTTATCAATAAAATCCTGAGGCGGCAGGCAGGGGCGGTTTGTTTTCATATTGATGAATACCAGCAGGGTCTCGGCAACATGAATCAGTTCCTGCTTTTCGTTATACAGGTCGTACTTAAAATGGATTTTTACGCCAGGCATTTTTGCCATGGAAACATTAACGGTTATTTCCTCATCATAACGGGCGGGTTTAAGATATTTACTGTGCAGTTCTAATACCGGCATCATTATACCTGATGCTTCCATTCCACTGTATGTTAAGCCCAGGCTGCGCAGCATTTCTACACGACCCACTTCAAAAAATTCAGCATAATTGCCATAGTACATATAGCCCATCTGATCGGTTTCGCCATAACGGACCCTTATCTTAGTAGCGTACTCAAACATTATTTCTTGATGTTCCTTTCGTTAAGCGCCCGCTGAAACTTGCGTGCGTTAACTTTATGATCGGCCTCGTTAGTAGCAAAATTGTGGTAGCCCGAAAAATCTTCTTTGGCGCACATATAAAGGTAGCCGCTTTTCTTATAATTCAGCACAGCGTTAATGGCATTTACCGATGACATCATTATAGGGCCGGGAGGCAAGCCGGTATGCAAATAAGTATTGTAGGGCGAATTAAAAACCAGGTACTTGTTTAGTACACGTTTAATAGTAAAATCATTCACGGCAAATATAACAGTAGGATCTGCCTGTAGTTTCATGCCTTTTTGCAGCCGGTTTAAATATAAGCCAGCTATGGCAGGCATCTCATCATCATGCAAAGCTTCGCCATCTACAATTGAGGCTAAAACAGATACTTCCTGCGGGGTTAAATTAATTGCGGCAGCTTTCTGTTTGCGCTCCGGTGTCCAAAACTTTTCGTAATTGGCATACATCCGTTTAAAGAACTTCTCAGGCGTAGTGTTCCAGTAAAACTGGTAGGAGTTGGGGATGAAAACTGTATAGATATTTTCCTTTGTAAAGCCATACTGCTCTGCAAACTTTGCAGAATCCAGCAGCCTCAAAATAGATAGAGAATCAGGTTCCAGTTTTTTGGCCACAAAGCCGGCAAACTGTTCTTTCATCCTTAAATTCTGAAAAACAAGTGTAACAGGTTCCTGGGTACCTGATTTTAGCATGTTGATTAAGCTACGGTTGCTCATGCCTTTTTTAAGGCGGTATTTACCTGGCTTAACCCGGCTAATATATTTCATGTTATGTGCCGCCCACATAAAGGTTGTAGTATCTTTTACAATGCCCTGCTCGCGTATTTCTTTATATACGTCGTCAAATTTAGCGTTGGTATGTATGTATAGGTATTCCTGCTTATCGGTAACGTTAGGGCCAAATAAACGTAGATAATAAAAAACACCTGTACCGGCAAGCGCTATCAAAATGATAAGAACCAGTGCTATAATGAATTTTTTGAATACTCCGGATGATGACGATTTTTGGTTAGTCATATAAATTGGAAAAGATGTGTTTATCTATTGTTCAGTTTTTGCAATGCCTTTAACCCGCCTTTTAAGTTCACTACATTTTGGTAGCCGTTTTGGATAAGTATACTTTGTATAGCCTCACTCCTGATACCGGCACTGCAAATAACGATTATCTCGTCTGTTTTGTTGTAGCTAATACTGTTTATGTTTTCCTTTAGCTTTGATACCGGAATATTTAAACCACCAATATTAAAGGTATAATATTCAATTGCTTCTCTAACATCAAGCAGGTTTAAAGCCTCGCCATCATTTATACGTTGCTGCAATTTTGCCGCATCAATTTGGTGTACTGGTAGCATTTCCTTGTGAAACTGTAAGGTTAATGCGGGTGCCAATACTTGTTTTACTGGTACTATCGCTCCGCATTGGCGATTGTGATACCACCACCACATTGGTTGAATCGGTTATACTGCCTTCATAAGTAATAGTCCCAACAGTTAGGCCCGCGCCTTTAATAGAGAATTTTGCCGCATCCAGATCAAGGTTTACCAACTCAGGGATATCTACTTCGCTTGCACCTTCGCCGTTGCCTAATACCAGATCAAGCTTTGAGCCTTTTGGTAGCTTGGTGCCTGGTTTTATTACTTGTCCGTTAAAGTGTACCTCAAGCACCCGATCACGGGCAATGTCAGACCGATAGGTGGTATCGCCAATTTTTAACCCGTAGTTAGATAAAGTGGCAACCGCCTCGCGATAAATGCTTTGCTCTGTTACCAGATCGGGCAGTGAAACGTTTGGCGCCAGTTGGGTTACCATAGTTAAATATATAGTGCGGCCTTCTTTAACGTTAGTTCCTGCATCAGGGTCTTGCTCCACAATGGTGCCGGGAGCTTCATCAGGTACATAAACGCTATCTATTTTAATGTTAAAACCTTGTTCTTTTAAAGTAGCCATGGCTCTATCAATATTAAGGCCTTTAAGCTTAGGAACAGGTATGCCCGACCCATGCCTGGTATAATAACCAAGGCTAAAAAAGGCTATTAAAACCACCCCTATAACTGTAGCTATTACCAAAAGAACGGTGTTTCTGAATTGCCTTGTTTTTAAATAAGCCCAAAAATTACTCATGTTTTTAAATAAGAAAATTACAACCAAACATAGGGAATAATTTCGATTTGGTAGTCAGGATTTCGGATTTGCACTTTAAACCGGCGAATCAATTAAGAACTTAAATGGTTATAATTTTTTGTTTTGAGGTGTTTTTAAATAAAGAATAATACTTTAGAGCGCTTATAACTAAATTCGAAATTTAACATTCGAAATCCAAAATAAACTATGAAATCTATCAACGTAGCCCTTTTGGCCGGAGGGTTTTCCGGCGAGTACGAAGTATCAATAAATAGCGCTAAAAACATAGCCGCCAATTTAGATGCTGATAAATACAAGGTATATACCATTCTTATAAACCGTGATAGCTGGGTTCATGAAACCGGTAATAAAAGTATTATGGTTGATAAGAACGATTTCAGCATTGCACTTAATGGCGAAAAAATAACATTTGATTTTGCCTTTATCACTGTGCACGGTACACCAGGAGAGGATGGCAAACTGCAAGGCTACCTTGATTTGATAGGCATACCATACAATACTTGTGATGCAACTACATCGGCCATCACCATGAATAAGGCCTACACAAAAGCTATTGTGCATGGTATACATGGGTTAAATACTGCTAAATCTATCCAACTGCATCAAAAGGACGGGCATGATATTGCAACCATTGCATCAAGCCTCAAGTTTCCGCTGTTTATAAAGCCAAACAATGGCGGCAGCAGTGTGGGAATGAGCAAGGTGTATAATGTAGGTGGCTTGCAGGAGGCCATTGATAAAGCTTTTCAGGAAGATTCGCAGATACTGATAGAGGAGTTTATTAAAGGCCGCGAGTTTAGTATTGGCATTGCAAGGCTAAATGGTAAAATAACCGTGTTACCTGCAACAGAGATATTAACCACTAAAGACTTTTTTGATTACGAAGCTAAGTACACTACAGGTGTAACTAATGAAGTTACCCCGGCAGATTTGCCTGCCGGAAAGAACCAGGAGATTGCCGAGATAGTGACCCAGGTTTACCTGCGCTTAAATTGCCGCGGTATGGCACGGGTTGATTTTATTTTACTGGAAGATACGCAGGAGTTCTACTTCATTGAGATAAATACCACACCCGGCCAATCAGCAAATAGCCTTATACCACAACAGGTAAGAGCCGCCGGCATGAGTGTTAAGGACTTTTACGGGCAAATAATTGAAGGAACGAAATAGAATCAAGGGCAAGAGCCAAGATTGTTCTACTGTTCCGTTCCGCTAAAAGCGGAACAAAGCGGAACAAAAGCGGAACATAAAGCGGAACAAAACAAACATGGCAGAAAAAGTAGCTTCAAAAAAATGGTTCAGTACTGGTAATGTTTTAAACGCATTGTTTTTTGCAGCGATTATTGCTGTACTTTTTATTCCTGCTGCAAAGTCGTTACTAATACGGGGCTTGATGGGAGTGGGGCTTTTTCAACCTAAAGCAGAACAAACTACAAGCTTGTTGCAGGCAAAGGATGTCACTTTTAGGGATAGTAACGGTAGAACGATCAGCCTGTCGTCATTAAAGGGGAAAGTGGTTTTTATTAACTTTTGGGCCACCTGGTGCCCGCCTTGCCTGGCCGAACTGCCATCAATTAATACACTTCATAAAAAGTTAAGCAATAACCCTAACATAGTGTTCTTAATTGTTGATGCGGATAACCAGCTCGGCAAGTCGGTACCGTTCATTAAAAAACATGGTTATAATTTGCCTGTTTTTGAAACCGTTACATACATACCATCTGAGATGTTGAGTGGATTAATTCCAACCACAGTTGTAATAAACAAACAAGGCCTTATCGTTTTTAAGCATGAAGGTGTTGCTGATTATAGCAGTGATAAGTTTGCAGAATACTTGCAAAAACTGGCGGGAGATTAATCCTTAAATCTATTTTTTTATTGCTATCTTTCTTCTCCAAAACCAATTATAATGAAAAAGTTAATAGTAACAGTTCTGTTAGTTATTGGCGGTTTATTTGCCAGTGCACAATCAGCAAAGCCTGTTTATGATGCCGCTTTAGCCAAATCTTTAGGTGCTGATGAATATGGAATGAAAATGTATGTTTTAGCTATCCTAAAATCGGGAACAAATAAAACAGATAACAAAGCAACATTGGATAGCCTTTTTAAAGGGCACATGGCAAACATAACTCGTCTGGCTGCAAACGGAAAATTGATTGTTGCCGGCCCGCTTGAGAAGAATGACAAGGCTTACCGCGGAATATTTATTTTTAATGTAAGAACCATTGCTGAGGCTAATGAATTGTTAATTACCGACCCTACAATTAAAGAGAAGGTATTAGATGCCGAATTGTATGAGTGGTATGGGTCCGCAGCATTGCCTGTTTATATGGATACCCACAAAAAGATACAGAAAGCACAGCATTGATCATTGTTTGTCGATTTAACATCAACCTTTTTATGTTTTACTGATCCATAGATCTGCATAAACCCATTGCATTTAAAACAATTGCTATGAAACTGATAAGCACTATCGAAAACTGGGGCGATAAGCATCATCCAAAGTTACTTGATCTGATACGAGTTTTATTAGGCGTGTTTTTGATATTTAAAGGGATACTTTTTTACGATAACATGACCTCTCTGCGCGATATGATAATAGAAGCTAAACTTGTTAACCTTTCTTCAGGAGCAATTACTGCTTTACTTTATTATGTTACTTATGCACACCTGGTAGGTGGCGTATTAATATTTATTGGGTTATTTACGCGGCTGGCGTCTCTTATACAAATACCTATAGTGTTCGCCGCTGTATTTTTAGTTAATATCCCTAACAAGGCCGTTAACTCCGAGCTATGGTTATCTATACTGATACTTGCCTTGTTGCTGCTTTTTGTAATAATAGGTTCGGGCCCATTATCACTTGATCGTTTTTTAACGCCTGATGATAAAATTTAGGCAACAAGTAATTTGAGTGTTGCATTTTAGAAAGTCGGAATTGGTATACAGAGGTATTTGAAAGTAAAGCCGGTATATGCGTTTCTTAACAAACGTGGATATATGTTGTTGGTAACTTGGTTGTGAGTATTTAACTATTGGTTTAATTTTTGAGTGTAGTAATTATGAAAATTAAATGTCAGGTACTATAATATATTATTAAGTTAAATATCATGAACAGCTTAAAAAGTGCTCCTCACAAATTAAGCAACGCATTAACCTGTAGGGTTATTGATTTGCACGACCAGGGTTATATCAACGATTTTTTTCCCACATCAGATCATAAACTATTATGCATTCAGGATAGTGAAGATTTCTCGGTAGAAGATTTTGATATACAAGTTATTGATCAGCAATTTGACCAGTTGACCAATACCTACAAATACATTCATACCATTGAAACTATTAACGGTAGTAAAGGTCTTATGCTCACCGATTTTATTTGCACCAAAGGTTTTTTAATGAATTAAGGTTAATAGTTTATATAAGTTTTACAAATTCTTCAGGATATTTTCTTGCATATGCCTCTATAAGTTGCATTGTATTGTCGCGGATCTTATAATAGGCGTCATCATAAGTTTGAAATCCGTTTAGACTTTTATATACAGATGGATAATCATCGTGTGCTCTAAGTGTTTCAAATTGAACTTGGTTTAATAGATAATAATTATCAGCTAAATCAATAAGCTTAATAAGTTCAGAGTCACCGACTAATTTAAGTCCTTCTCTAATCGTAGATAAATAATAGCCAAACCCGTTCCAATAGAATTGGATAAAGCCACCATTGGTTACTGCTCCATCCAAATACCAGAAAAAGTAAAGCGCTTTTTGACCCGGAGAAAATCTTTTTGAGAGTTCTTTATCCTCATCAGTGGATTTAGCTATGTTGATTGGTTCTAAAAGATCCCATCCCAAATCCCAGCCCTTTAGCTCATCGAAATTTGCTTTGTTAAAGTTGGGCTGTAAATGATTTTCTTTTTCAAAAATGTCGAATACTTCCATATGGTTTTGCTGATTTTATATCCCGTAATGTTCAATGACGTCGTCGGGCACTTTTACGCCGCGCCCGCTTGCCATGTCTATCATTACGTAATCAAAATAGCCATCGCAGCTAACTTTTTTGGTTGCCTTGTTGGTAATAGTGAAAGCTACCCGGCAGCCTTTATCGTTAATACTTTCAATACCGGTTTTAACCAGGAAGTAGTCGCCCATGGTTAGGGCACGCTTATACTCAACATGGGCGGTGCGTACTACCCAGCCAAAGCCGCGCTCCATAAATTTTTCCATAGCCATTCCGTAGCAGGTTTCCATCTGCTCATAACGCGCAGCCAGCACATAATCAAAATACTTACTATTGTGCACATGCTGAAACATGTCAATATCATCAGGGCGAACCCGGTGTTCGGTTTCAAAGGTGGAGTATGGCATTGGCTTTAGAAGTTAAAAGTCAAAAGTAAAAAGTAAAAAGCATTTTTATTGTTAATATTCTCGCAAAGGAACAAATTGCTGCGTTAGCGATTGAAAGGGTTTAGCCACTGTAGGTGGGGGTATGGCAAGGCTAAGTGGCCGGAGCGCAGCGCAGCCCTGCAAAGCGCGGGCCGCAGGTAACGTTATTAAGTCAAAAGGTAAAATTAGAACGTCAAAAAATGCTTCTCGCAAAGACGCAGAGGCGCAAAGATTAAGTATAAGGTAACGCCTTGGCGAGAATAAGACAACATACCCAACCATTTCAAAAGGAGGGGCAGTTGACTACTCTCTAAATCAACTCAATATACTACTCACAAAACTTTAAATTTTGAATTTTTACTTTTGATTTTAAACCGTATCTTTGCGCCACAATTAATCAAATTATTCACGCTTTAATATTATTCAAGTAATGTATTTAGGTAAAGAAGCAAAGGCAGAGATCTTTGCAAAACATGGTAAGAACGCTGCTGATAC
>JAQBNZ010000079.1 GCA_028288285.1 Mucilaginibacter sp. | reverse complement strand
GGCACCCATGGTATCATATTCGGTTCTGAAACTCATAATTGATAGTATGTTTTTGCAGGTGCAAATTTATGGTTTTATGTGGAGTATGTTAAATGTACGGTGGTAATCTTTTTGTTATCTTAAAGCTCCCGTTTTAGTATCCTTTATCCACGTCTCCAACTCAGCCACTTTATCCGCATTATCCTTTAACCATTTAGCATTCTCCGGGTAAGTTTTTTGGCTGATGAGCCTTGCAAATATTGGCAAATACTCGGTTTGTGAAAGCTTATAAAAATAATCAGCAAAGTGATATTTGTCTTTAGGCATATTGCCGAAAGCAGTAAAAACAGCTTTAAGCTGTGCGGTTAACAGCTCACTCGGTGATGCATAACGCCGGGTTGCAAAGCCACTTAGCGCTTTGGCAAGGAGTTTATTTTGATAATCGGCAGTTGCTTTTGTTTCAGGCGATGGCTTGTAACCCGGCTCCGGTTTTAATGAGCCGCCGTTTAGGATGTTTTGCAGATTGCCAAAAGCCTCGGCACTTTGGGCAGTGTTTGGCTCCAGCATCAAAAAACGACAAAAGCCGAGCAGGGCCTCCGCGCGTTTATTTTGATGGAAAGCAACCAACGCGTACATCCGCTGGCTGGCGGCATACCCGGTATCCAATTTAAGAGCATTTATAAAACTTTTTTCTGCCTCGCCGTACTGTTTAGCGCGGTACTGAGCAATGCCCAAATTATAGTAAAGCCGTTGGTTGGTGCTGTCGGCCTTTATACCGTTACTATAAGCAGCAATAGACTTTTGCAACTGATTTGCCCCGCCATATATACTACCCAGTAAGCTATAAGCTCCTGCGGCTAATTGTGCATTGGTGTTTGCTTTGATAGCTCTCTCCAGGTAAGGGATACCCTCGATACCTTTCCCGCTTGAGTACAGCGCAAAGGCCAATTCGTAATTGGCGCGTACGTTCTCCGGCTCTAACTTTAAAGCCCTTTTATATTTATCAATTGCACCTATATAGTTTTTTTGCTGGTTTAGCTCCTGGCCCTGTTTTATCAGGTCGGGCACACGTACTGTATCCTGCGCTTTTAGCGTTAAGCTAATAAACAGAAAAGCCAAAGCAAGCAACGCGTTCAGGTAAATTTTCATGCCTTAAAATTAAATTGTTTAAAACAGCGATAAAACATTATTTCAATATTTATCTTATACATGCTATATATTATTTTTAATTTTCGCCTTCGTTAATTGAAAGAAATTCATCTATGAAGTTACTGTTCAAAACCATTATAGCCTACACATTTGTACTGTTCTTATTAATCTCTTGCTCATCTGGCCACAGCGATAGTAAAAACAATAACAAAGATCCCGACAAGCCCTTTAACGCAGCAAACCTTTTAAAATATGACCCTAAAAACGCCGACAAGCAAATTGATGCTTTTATGCAGCACCTGCATAAGGCAAGCGGTTTTAATGGCAATGTTTTGGTTGCAAAAAAAGGAAAGATAATATATGAAAACGCACTTGGATGGGCTAACCACTTAACCCGCGACAGTTTAAACATTAATTCGCAGTTTGAACTGGCTTCAGTTACCAAAACCATGACGGGCACTGCCATTATGCAGCTTTGGGAACGCGGTAAATTAAAGCTGGACCAAAACGTAAAAGACTTTTTCCCTAACTTTCCTTATGATGGGGTAACCATAAGGCTATTGCTTACGCACCGTTCGGGGATGATGAACTATGTATATTTTGTTGACGGTATTTATCGCTCACAGCATTTAAACCAAAAGAAAGGGTTAACCAATGCCGAGGTAATGGATATGATAGCGCAATACAAGCCTACACGTTTCAATAAGCCAAATGCGAGCTTTTTGTACAACAACTCAAACTTTATGGTGCTGGGCGCTATAATTGAAAAAGTAAGTAAAATGAGCTATGCCGATTATATGAAGGCAAATATTTTTATCCCCGCAGGGATGAAACATACAGCTGTTTACTCAAAAGCGGTGTATGAAAAAATACCGGCCGATGTAGTTGGCCATGATCGTAACAGTTGGAGATACTCTGTAGCACAAAACTTTTTAGATGGCCCTGTGGGCGATAAGGGCGTTTACAGCACCGTTGAAGACCTATATATTTTTGACCAGGCGCTTAGGGCCGGGCGTTTAATTAAACCCGCCACTCAGGATTCTGCTTATACACCACATAACCCTATGGTTCGCGGACACTTTAACTACGGCTATGGCTGGCGCTTGTTTGAGAGCCCCGGCCAACAGGTAGTTTACCACACCGGCTGGTGGCACGGTTTCAGGCATATATTTTTACGCGATATGAAAAACGATGTCACCATTATTTTGTTAGGTAATGTAGTTAACGGCAGTTTACTGCACCTGGATGATCTGTTTAAGATGACCGGCATGCCGGTTGTGCGCAAAGGGGCATACAACGGTAACGGCGATACAAGCGAGGATTAAATTTTGGTGGGTGGTTGATTGAGTTGATTAAGAGAGTGGTTTTGAATTGGGAACTACTCACCAATTAACTCAATCAACCAATAATCTTAAAACATATGTTTGATAAATTAATGGAGGCCCAGCAAAAGGCGGGCGAAGTAAAAAAACGGTTAGACGCTATAACCGTAACCGGATCTGCTGAGGGCGGCAAAATTACCGTTCAGGCTAATGGTAATAAAGTGGTACAGTCAGTTACTATTGATGATGCCTTTTTAAAGGAAGCTGATAAAGAAGAACTGGAAGAGTTACTGGTTATTGCCATTAACAAAGCCATGGAACAGGCAGAGAATGTTAGCCAAAGTGAAATGGCCGCCATAACCAGCGCCATGTTTGGTGGCATGGGTGGCTTGTTTGGTAAATAAACGGTCATATTACTAAAAGCCACAAAGGCTTTACATAGTGCGTTAGCTACTATTGGTAAATTACCCGCTTTAAAATCATTCAACTATGAAAGTTACTTATTACGGCCAATCAACCATTCAGATAGAGGCTGATGGCAAAAAACTATTGTTCGATCCGTTTATAACACATAACGAACTGGCTAAACATATTGATGTAACAAGCCTTAAGCCCGATTACATTTTGGTATCTCACGGCCACGGCGACCATGTTGCCGACCTGGTAACTGTTCAAAAACAAAGCGGTGCTAAAGTTATCTGTATTGCAGAAATAGCCAGCTGGTTAGGAAAACAGGGTATTGACAATGTACACGGCATGAACATTGGCGGTGGATTTAATTTTGATTTTGGCCGTGTTAAAATGGTTAACGCTATACACTCCAGTGCATTGCCTGATGGCTCAAATGGTGGCAACCCGGCCGGCTTTGTGATTTACTCTGAAGGTAAGGCTATTTATTTTGCAGGCGATACTGCCCTTACTTATGATATGAAACTATTGGAAGATGAAAACCTGAACTGGGCTTTTTTACCTTTAGGCGATAACTATACCATGGGTGCCGATGATGCTATTAAGGCCAGCGCATTCATCAACTGTAAAAATATTATTGGTATCCATTATGATTCTTTTCCGGTTATTAAGATAGATAAGGGAGAAGTGGCTGAAAAGTTTTTAACGGCCGGGCTTAATCTTAAGCTCCCTGCTATAGGCGACACATTAGAATTATAGCAAAAAAGCTCCGGTAACCGGAGCTTTTTTGCTATAAAAGACCCTACATTTTCATAGTGTCTTTTTTCATTGTAGAGTCTTTCATCTTCTTCTTCCATGTTTTTTTCTTCATGGATCTTTTCTTCATCTTTGAAGTATCCTTTTGCATAGAAGTGTCTTTTTGCATGGTTTGCAATGGCGCCGACGCATACGCATTGACACTACTGAAAGAAATCGCAGCAACTGCGATGATACAAATTGCCTTTTTCATGGTGAATAGTTTTTAAGTTTATTTAGTTATATAAATATAAAACAAATTAACCACCCATTGTTTATTTTTTCATATAAATTAAATTACCGTTCCGCTTGGGATCACTGCACGTTTTTTAACAATTACAATACCATCAATAACTGTATAGGTAGGGAAATCGCCGTCTGGCAATACGCCAGCGCAATTTATAGTTACATTATTACCTATATAAGTGTTTTTATCAATGATGGCGTTTTTAATGCAACACCTATCGCCTATACCCATAATAGGTGCACCGGCTTCTTTTGCGGCGGCAATATCTTCAAGCGTTTGGTAGTTATCACTACCCATCACATAACAGCTTTCAATTTCAGTTTCAAAACCTACACGTGTACGGATGCCTATCAGAGAATGCTTAATATGTCTGGCGTTTATTATACAGCCGTCGGCAACAATAGATTTTTCAAGATGTGTACTTGATATTTTTGTGGGCGGCAACATGCGCGCACGGGTGTAAATATGATGCTTATCAAACAGATTAAACTTGGGGATATCATCTGTAAGGCCCAGGTTAGCTTCAAAGAATGATGGGATGGTACCAATATCTGTCCAATAACCTTCATATTGGTAACTAACTACTTTATGCCCCGCTATAGATTGTGGAATGATCTCTTTACCAAAATCCGGATGGTCATTACTTTCTAACAGATCAAACAGTAATTTACGGTTAAAAATATAAATACCCATTGAAGCGAGGTAAACACGGCCCTGCTCTTTCATCTCATCGCTTACTTCTGATGCCCAGCTTTCAAAATTAGTTTTAGGCTTTTCAATAAACGCGGTTATCATATTATCCTTATTCGTTTTTAATATACCAAACCCGGGTACATCAGCAGCATCAACAGGTATGGTAGCGATAGATATTTCAGCACCTTTATTAATGTGCTGTTGTATCATATCTTCAAAATCCATTTGGTACAATTGATCGCCAGAAAGAATCAGTACATACTCAAACTCATGCACTGCCAGGTGATGTAAGCTTTGCCTAACCGCATCTGCCGTGCCCTGAAACCAGCCTGCGCTGGTAGGTGTTTGTTCTGCAGCCAAAATATCAACAAAAGCCGTACTAAACGTACCAAAGTGATACGTGTTTTTTATATGCTTGTTTAACGATGCCGAGTTGAACTGCGTGAGTACGAAAATACGGTCAATACCTGAATGCAGGCAGTTTGAAATAGGGATATCAACCAAGCGATATTTGCCTGCTATAGGAACTGCCGGTTTTGACCGTGTTAGGGTAAGCGGTGCTAAACGGCTACCCTGCCCGCCGCCAAGCACAATGCTGATTACATTCGATGTCATAATTTAGGATTTAAACTTTGATACAGATCAATATATTCTTTTGCCGAACGGTACCACGAAAAATCGAGTCCCATCATGCGTTTTCGTAATAGCTGCATTTTTTTCGCGTCTTTATATAACATAAGCGCGCGAGTAACAGATGCACTAATATCATTTACATTTACATTGTTAAAACGGATACCATAGCCGCCTTCGTCGCCAAAGTCAATAACGGTATCTTTTAAGCCTCCGGTACTTCTTACTACCGGCACAGTACCATAACGTATTGCATATAACTGGTTCAGTCCGCAGGGCTCCACCCGTGATGGCATCAGCAGGAAATCGGCCCCGGCATAAATTAAATGTGCCAGTGCTTCATCATACCCAATGAATACATTACAGTTTTTCGGATATAAAGTTTTTAACTCTTGCAGAGCTATTTCGGTTTCTGTTTCGCCGGTACCCAATACCAGGAAGTTAACTTTATTGCCATGCTCCTTTAAACTACTTTTAATTGCGTCTGGTAACATGTCAGATCCTTTTTCAAAAACCAGTCGGCCAATAAATGCTATAAGAGGCTTAGTTACAGATAAGCCAAATTTTTCGCACAGCAACTCTTTATTCTTCAGCTTGCCTTTAGTAACTGTTGCTACTGTAAATTTTTCAGGCAGCATTGGGTCTGTTTCACTGTTCCAAATTTCAGTATCTATCCCGTTAACAATGCCGGACCCTTTAAAGCGCTCAACATAAAACAGGTATTCTAATCCATTTGAGTTAATTGATAACTCTTGCAGATAGCTTGGCGAAACGGTGGTGAACTTCCAGCAGCATTTTACCGCAGATGCAAGCGGATTAATACCCCCGCTCCACTCCAGCAATCCTGTTTTATAGAAATCAATTTCAGGCAGAAGGCTAAGCCCATCCCAACCAAACGCACCATGATATTGGCCATTATGTATAGTAAACACAGTAGGAATATTTGCCAATTTGCGGTAAAGCGATGAGTGATACATCATAAATGGCACCAACCCGGAGTGATGGTCATGACAGTGAACCAGATCTGGCGTTTGGCCGCTCCAGTTTATCCAATCCAGAAAACATATCTGGAAGGCGATGAACTGTTCTCTTTCATCAGGGTAACTATAAATATTTTCCCTGTCAAGCAGGCCGGGTATCCTAATTAAAAACAGTTCAAAACCCAGCTTATTAGTTTGCTCTTTAAGTATTTCGAAATAAAGTCTGCGAGTGCCCAGCAGCGTTGTACCATGAAAAACAGTATCAAATGTGTTTTCATGAACAAATTTACGGCTGTAATAAGGCATTACCACTGCAGCGTTTAAACCAGCCTCGTTCTGATATTTAGGCAGCGCGCCAACAACATCGGCAAGCCCTCCTACTTTGGCAACGGGATAACATTCAGCACTTAGGTGAAAAATTCTCATTTGGGTTTATATTAGGGTTAAGATACTAAACATTTCCCCAAATGAACAAACACATAATTTGAAAAATGTGTTCTAAAATGTGATATTATTTAATAAATATTACCCGTTGCTTACAATTTCGGTATTAGTGCGATTAAAGCAGATACTTTTATTGTGAAAATGGTAAGAAGGTACGCCTATCAATTTGTCACTTGAACGAGCCGGGGGTAAGATTAGCGGGGGTAGATCATGTTAGGTCAGGAATGATAAATAATGGATCAGGGCGTTGCCTGGGGGCGGACGTTCCGCTCTTACTGTACGGGGCATTAGTCCAATATCATTAACCACAGGCCGGTATCCGCTGCTATCGGGTTTAGAGATGGTGGGTATTGAGCCTGCCGGAACAGTTGCCAATAACAATTATTATTGACCGCTCCGCAGCCGCGGGCAGGTGAAAACGGTTAAAAAAGATACGGATTGATGTAGAAAGATACGAGTTTTTACGTTTTTTGGTAAAGGCGTTGTTGAAACAAACCGAAACTGTATAAGTTGATATTATTATGGCAGATGTACACTCCAAAGAAACCCGCAGTTATAATATGTCGCGGATTAGAAGTAAGGATAACAAGCCCTAACTTTTGGTGCGTAAGTTTTTGCATAAAAATGGTTTCCTCCCCTTTTACGTTACTACCTCAATAAAACTTTCATAATAGCTATATTGCTGCTTTAAATTTTATCTGTGAAAAAAGAAGTTATCTTAGAGCTATTTGGCAGGTTTGAACAAGCTTGCTATAATTACGAAGGCTTAGAATTTTGGAGTGCGAGAGATTTGCAATTGATATTAGGATATTCCCGGTGGGAGAATTTTTTCAATGCAGTTGAGAGAGCTAAAAAAGCCTGTGAAAACGCTGGTTCTAAAGTAGAGGATCATTTTCGCGACACCACGAAAATGATCGCGATAGCTAAAGGCGCACAACGGGAGGTTGAAGATATTGCATTAACAAGATATGCCTGTTATTTGATTGCGCAGAATGGTGACCCATCGAAACCTGCAGTTGCTTTTGCACAAACTTATTTTGCAGTACAAACCCGTAAGCAAGAAATTATTGAGCAACGTTTAATTGATGTTGAACGTGTTGCCGCCCGCGAAAAACTTACTAAATCAGAAAAAAAACTTTCAGGTATTTTGTATGAACGGGGAGTTGACGGCGCCGGTTTTGCGCTGATAAGATCTAAAGGCGATCAAGCATTATTCGGTGGGTTTAGTACAACCGATATGAAAAAGAAATTGGGTATTCCCTCTGCTAAGCCATTAGCTGACTTTTTACCTACATTAACCATTAAAGCAAAAGACTTTGCTAATGAGCTAACCAGCCACAATGTAATTGAGAAAGACCTTAATAACAACACGCAAATTTCAAAAGAACATATTGATAATAATAAAGCCGTGAGAGATATTTTGTTACAACGTGGCGTAAAACCAGAAGCGTTACCACCATCTGAAGATGTAAAAAAGTTAGAAAGGCGTTTAGATAATGATACAAAGAAAGCAACTAAAGGATCAAAATAATATGAAAAACCGTTCCCTCCTCCTTCTTCTTTTATCCGCTACAATCATCACCTCCTGTTCTAAAAAATTAACCGGACCATATGCTTTAACCAACAAGGTTTACAAACACCAAACCGATAGTTTGGTTACAATACTTAAACAGGCGGGACCTCCTATACTTCTTGATAGTTTAGGGAAAAACATACCCGGCGATTGGGTAGGTACGGTAAACTTTAATTTACGGAAGCCCAATTATGTTATAATCCATTATACCGCGCAAGATTCGTTGCCGCAAACACTGCGCACCTTCACCCTGGTAAAGCCACAGGTGAGTGCCCATTATGTTATTGGTAAAGATGGCAGGGTAATACATATGCTAAACGATTACCTGCGCGCCTGGCATGCAGGTATAAGCAAATGGGGCAGCATCAGCGATATGAATAGCCTCTCCATTGGTATTGAACTGGATAATAACGGCAACGAGCCTTTTGCTCCTGCTCAAATGAAAAGTCTGCTGTTATTACTGACACAGCTTAAACGGTCTTATAATATACCTACTGCAAATTTTATTGGTCATGCTGATATAGCGCCGCCGCGTAAGCCTGATCCGGGTAAGTACTTTCCGTGGATGTTGCTGGCTCAAAAAGGTTTCGGCTACTGGCCGGATACGGTTTTAGTTCCCGCCCCGCCAGAGTTTGACAGCACCACCGCATTACGGTTAATTGGGTATGATACAAGTAACCTCCCGGCAGCTATAACCGCCTTTAAACGCCACTTTGTACAAACAGACGATACACCTGAACTAACCCCCTGCGATTTGGATGTGTTGTATAATGTGTACAGGAAATATTAGAGGCAGTTGGCTTTGCCTGTTTGCAGGTTGCACAAAAAAAGCAGTTAGCAATATTTATAATATAATACTGCTAACTGCCCACTACTACTAACTGCAAACTATTTCTTCACCCAGCCATCCTTTAGCGTTACTGTTCTGTTAAACACTAACTTATCAGGGGTTGAGTCTTTATCAAGCGTAAAATAACCTTTGCGCATAAACTGAACCGGAGTACCAATTTTGGCATTAGCCAGATCAGGTTCAATGTATACGGCAGGTAATATATGCAGACTGTTTGGGTTAATGTAATCTTTAAAGTCGCCTTCCTCGTTGCTTGGGTCCTCTACCTGAAACAGGCGGTCGTACAGGCGCACCTCGGCAGTTTTAGCATGAGCCACACTTACCCAGTGAATGGTCCCTTTTACGTTAATGCCGCTGGTATCATTACCACTTTGTGATTCAGGTATGTAGGTACAATGTATTTCGGTGATGTTGCCATCGGCATCTTTAACAACACTTTCGCCTTTAATAATATAGGCACTCTTCAGGCGAACCATTAGCCCAATACCCAGACGGAAGTATTTTTTTGTAGGCACTTCCATAAAGTCGTCGCGCTCTATCCAAAGCTCTTTGCTAAACTGAAACTCCCTGCTGCCATCGCCACCTTCAACCTCAGGGTTGTTCTCTCCGTGGAAGATTTCTTCCTGCCCTTCGGGATAATTGGTAATAACCAGTTTAACCGGGTCAAGCACAGCCATACGGCGCCATGCAGTTTTGTTCAGGTCTTCGCGGATGCAGAACTCAAGCAAGCCAACGTCAATCATGTTTTCGCGTTTGGCTACACCAATACGCTCACAAAACTCACGGATACTTGCAGGGGTATAACCACGACGGCGCAAACCACTAATAGTAGGCATGCGTGGGTCATCCCAGCCATCAACATGGTTTTCTTCAACCAGTTGCAGCAACTTGCGTTTGCTCATAACCGTATAGTTAAGGTTAAGGCGGGCAAACTCGTATTGTTTACTTGGGAACAGATTCAGTTTTTCTATAAACCAATCATAAAGCGGGCGGTGAGGGATAAACTCAACGGTACAAATAGAGTGGGTAATTTCTTCAATAGCATCACTTTGTCCGTGGGCAAAATCATACATCGGGTAAATGCACCAGGCATCGCCCGTACGGTGATGGTGGGTATGCCTAATCCGATACATCAAAGGATCGCGCAGGTGCATATTGGTTGATGCCAGATCCAGCTTGGCCCTTAGTACTTTTGCACCATCAGGATATTTACCGGCTTTCATATCGGCAAACAGTTGCAGGTTCTCTTCAACAGAGCGACTGCGATATTCATTTGGCACACCCGGTTCGGTAGGGGTGCCTTTTTGGATAGCTATTTCCTCGGCGCTGCTGTCATCAACATAGGCAAGTCCTTGTTTTATCAGGGCAACCGCAAGCTCATAAAGCTTGTCGAAATAGTCGGACGCATAAACCTCATTGGCCCATTCAAAGCCCAGCCATTTTACATCTTCCTTAATACTGTCAACATACTCAATATCCTCTTTTACAGGGTTGGTATCATCAAAACGAAGGTTTGTTTTACCATTGTATTTAAGTGCCAGGCCAAAGTTAAGGCATATAGATTTTGCGTGTCCTATATGCAGGTAACCATTAGGCTCGGGCGGGAAACGGGTAAGCACCCTACCGCCATTTTTGCCATTGGCAATATCCTCTTCAACAATTTCCTCTATAAAATTCAGTGATCTTTCTTCGCTCATAATTAGAGCAAAAATAGGATAGTTAGTGTAAAATTTTGGAATAATCCTGATGTTAATTCCAAAATACTGGAAAATGTGTGTTTTTTTGGAAAATTGTGTAATTTTTTACACCGTATTTGCGTCCGCACATTAATGCGAAGAACGAGGCAATCTCTACATAGCCTGTAAACTACTAACCGCCTACTGCAAACTGGATACGGGCGTTGCCTGCGGCCGGGCTTTACGCTCATACTGCACAGGCCTTAGCCACAGGGCCGGTATCCGCTGCAATCCCTAACGCGGAAGCTGTCCATTGCTATTGTCCCATTGCGGAAGAAATGAAATATGATCATTATTAATTGTATGTTAATTTATTTTCATATTACTTATTTATGGCTTGCTTTTTGTTTTTAGTAGGTAGCTAAAGCTACCGTGCCTCCCGTTTCATAAGCCGTTCCAATTAATACAGCAAACGCATTTTTAACCATTAAATAACTACCTATGTTAGCAATGAACTACAGAGGCCCTTACAGGGTGCGGGCCGAACAAAAACCATACCCTGAAATCGAACATCCAAATGATGCCATTGTGCGCGTTTTACGGTCATGTATTTGCGGGTCAGACCTGCACCTATACCATGGAATGGTGCCTGATACACGCGTAGGCCAAACGTTTGGACATGAATTTATTGGTGAAGTGGAGGAGATAGGCCCATCTGTTCAAAAATTAAAAGTAGGTGATAAGGTTTTAGTGCCTTTTAACATTGCCTGCGGGGTGTGTCCATTTTGTAAACAGGGTTTGTACGGTAATTGCCACGAATCAAACCCAATGGCAACAGCGGTTGGCGGTATCTTTGGTTATTCGCACACGGCCGGGGGGTATGACGGCGGGCAAGCCGAATATGCACGTGTGCCCTATACAGATGTAGGCCCTACCGTTATCCCGCCTGATATGGACCTTGATGATGCTGTATTATTAACTGATGTTGTGCCCACAGCTTACCAGGCTTGTGAAATGGGCGGCATTAAGGAGGGCGATACCGTTGTGATTTTTGGTGCGGGCCCTATTGGCATTATGGCAGCGAGGTGCGCATGGTTTTTTGGTCCTGCCCGTGTAATTGTAATTGACCATATAGAATACCGACTGGAGTTTGCCCGTAACTACGCTAAATGTGAGGCTTACAATTTTAAATCGCTGGAAGACCCGGTTCTGTTCCTTAAAAAAACAACCGATTGGTTTGGGGCCGATGTTTGTATAGATGCTGTAGGTTGCGAAGCCGAGGGCAACACATTACAAACGCTTACAGGCAGGATAGCATTGCTACAGGCGGGTTCAGGTACAGCATTGCAATGGGCCATTAACTCTGTAAAAAAGGGTGGTATAGTTTCTGTTGTTGGTGTGTACGGGCCTCCATATAATATGATACCTATTGGCAACATAGTTAATAAAGGCATTACCCTGCGTGCCAACCAGGCATCGGTAAAAAGGCTATTGCCAAAATTGATAGATCATGTACAATCCGGTCGATTGAGTCCTAAAGATATTATTACGCATCGCATTCCACTAAAAGAAGTATCTGATGCCTATAATATCTTTTCGTCAAAACTGGACAATTGTATTAAAACTGTACTCATACCTTAAACTAAAAAGGAAATGGAAAACGAAAGAACTGATTATAAAAATATACCCGGTTGGGGAATGGATGCTGATCCGGAAAATGAGCCCACCTACCCTATGAAAAACTATACCGGTGACGATCATCAGCGCCTTAATTACACCAGGCCGCCGCTGCAGCCGGAATCTGTTGAGATACTGCATTCAAATGAGCGCCCTGGCTTAACGGCTGTATTTGGCACCTCATCGCCACCATCGGGGTTAAGTGGTGCTATACGCAGGTATGCCTTTCAACATAGTGAAGACAGGTACCGCCATTGGATCCCGCTGATATTGGCCGACCGCATTAATGTAATTGAAGGCATTGTTGACGATATTAAAAAAGGACACATCCCTAATTTTTTTGCAGAACGGGGATGTGCCGCTGACTGGAAATATAACCGCAAAGGTGTGCTTCAAAAAGCATTGGCAATTGCTGCTATAACAGCAATTGTAATAACATTAGTAAGCGATAAAAAAAAGTAATATACCACAGCCTGCAGGCTAAAACCTGCAGGTTTGTATTTTCTAATTATAAGGCCTTGTAAACTGCCGGGAGGAGCAACCCTACTTCTGCATTACCATTACTCCATTTATTACAAAGGTGCTGCCTTGGTTTTGCCGCAAGCTATTTTTAAACAGATGTAAGCAATGCCGCGTTACCCAATGAATTTTATACATATTTGTATAATTTGTACAAAATTCATTGGTAAATTTATGAGCGATAACCAATTTAACCGCCCTATTCGTGTTTTAGTAGCAAAAGTAGGCCTTGACGGGCACGACCGTGGTGCGCGCATTATTGCTACCACCCTGCGCGATGCGGGTATGGAGGTAATATATACCGGCCTGCGCCAAACACCCGAAATGGTGGTTAATACTGCTCTGCAGGAAGATGTAGACGCTATAGGAATAAGTATATTATCTGGTGCGCACATGACGGTTTTTCCGAAAGTGATGAAGCTCATAAAAGAGAAAAAAATGGATGATGTGCTGCTTACAGGCGGCGGCATTATCCCTGCTGATGACATGGCCGAACTAAAAAAGATAGGAGTAGGTGAACTATTCCCTCCGGGCACCAGCACGCAGGATATTGTTAAATATATTACAGACTGGGTACATCAAAACCGCAATTTTAATTAAATACTACCGCATGACTTACCAGAATATACTTATTGACCATAAAGGGCGCATACAATATATAATTATTAATAGGGAAAGTAAGCTTAACGCCTTAAACAAAGCCACCCTTACTGAATTGCAACTTGCGCTTACAGATGCTTTAAAAAATAAATCTGTTGGGGGCATTATAATTACAGGGGCAGGCAATAAGGCTTTTGTTGCCGGCGCAGATATTTCAGAGTTTGTAGGTTTAGATGTTAATGGCGGGGAGCAATTATCGCGCGAAGGGCATTCAAAGATTTTTGATGTGATTGCCAATAGCAGCAAGCCGGTTATAGCTGCTGTAAATGGCTTTGCTTTAGGGGGAGGATTGGAACTGGCTATGGCCTGCCACATCCGCATAGCATCAGACAATGCCAAAATGGGCCTGCCCGAAGTAACATTAGGCCTGATACCCGGTTATGGAGGCACACAACGCTTAACACAACTTGTAGGTAAAGGAATAGCGCTTGAAATAATTATGACGGCAGATATGGTAACCGCAGCCCAGGCATTAGTGATAGGACTGGTTAACCATGTAGTAACCCCCGAAGAACTGTTACCTAAAACCGAAGAAATATTGAACAAAATATTAACACGTGCCCCATTAGCATTGGCGGCGGCCATCCGTGCTGTAAATAACGCGGTGATGGACGGTGTTAACGGTTTTGAAACCGAGATAAAAGAGTTTAGTAGCTGCTTTGGAACAGAAGATTTTAAAGAAGGTGTAGCCGCGTTTTTGGAAAAAAGAAAAGCTGAATTTAAGGGCAAATAATTGTTGCATTTTTCGCTTTGTTTTGCCCTGGCAGTAAAAATCTGCTTTTTGTGGAAATTATAGCTAAAATTAAGCCTTAAAATACCTCTTTTTTGGTCCCTAAAATTTGCTTTATTTTGACATTTATACTCAATATTACACTATCCTGACCAAAATACCCACAAGGTCAAAAAATAAATTACTGTCAATCAATTAATTAAATATTCGTGACAATGCGATGAAAAATTGTATCTGATTTCGTGCTTTACTTTGCTTTGTGTTTAACAAAACACATTAATCTAATACTATATAAATCATGAAAAGTACATTAAAAATCGCAACATTAGTCTTAGCATTTGCAGGCTTATCAGTTGCTGCAAAAGCACAAACAACAACCCCAGCAACTTCTTCAACAAGCACTAAAGCTACATCAAGCGGCGTGCGTTATAGCATCGGTGTTGATGCCGGTATCCCGACGGGTAGCTTCAATAACGCATACAAATGGAACTTAGGCGGATCGGTACAGGCAGATATTCCTGTTGCCAGCCAGTTATTTGTTACTGTAAATGCAGGGTATAACAATGTGTTTGGCGAAAAAAACTTAGGTGGTACGGGCGTTAATGTGCCAAACATTCAGTTATTACCGGTAAAGGCAGGTTTGAAGTTCTTCCCTGTATCAAACTTTTACGTTCAGGGAGAAGCCGGTGCGGCATTCCTTTTAAACAAAGCTGATTACTTTAATGATAAGTCAACAGCGTTTGTTTATGCTCCGCAGGTTGGTGTTCAATTCCCGGTAAGCGGCAGCAGCTTTATTGATGCAGGTGTTCGTTACGAAGCAACCACAAAATATAGCAGCGCATTTAATAATAGCAAAGTAAACTTTGTTGGTGTGCGTGTAGCATACGGGTTTTAATATTGATCCTATATTATACCTAATTGATGAAAAGGGAAGGCATTTAGCCTTCCCTTTTTTTTTCTTAAAATTAAAATATCCTCACATAAGAATAATTTTAAAATAATATATCAAATATTTGTACCTTAACATGCTTAATACACTACCTGTAATTGCTTTTGCTGTATGAAAAAAATTCTCATCGTTGATGATGAAATTAACGTGGGCATATTGTTGTCTAAATTTTTAACACGAAATGGTTTTGAAGTAGATACTGCTTCAAATGGCAGTGGTGGCATGGAATATCTTAAGGCAAAGGACTATAATCTTGTTTTGTGCGATTTTAGGCTGGAGGATACTGATGGCCGCGAGATGTTAAAAAACATTAAGGCGCTTTATCCAAAAACCGGTGTAATTATTATTACCGGTTATTCTGATATCAAGATGGCTGTTGAGTTGATAAAAATGGGGGCATATGATTATATTACCAAGCCCCTTTATCCTGATGAGATATTAAATACTATCAACAAAGCTATTGAAACACAGTATGCGTTGCAAGAATTGGCAAATAGTTACAGTATACCTGATAAACCGCAAAAGGAAGATAAAAAACAAATATTAACAGGTGAATTTGTGGTAGGTACCAGCAAGGCATCAAAAGAATTATTAAAACAAATTGAGTTGGTAGCGCCAACTAATTACAGCGTTATTATATTAGGTGAAAGCGGTACAGGAAAAGAGTCTGTTGCCAAAAGCATCCATCAGAATAGCCTGCGGGCTAACCAGCCATTTATAGCTATGGATTGTGGGTCGCTAACCAAAGAGCTGGCAGCGAGCGAATTTTTTGGCCACGAAAAAGGCTCATTCACCGGAGCATTATATACTAAAATAGGCCACTTTGAAATGGCTAATGGCGGTACCTTGTTTTTGGATGAGGTAGGTAACCTGTCATATGAAATACAGGCTGCTTTATTAAGAACTGTACAAGAGCGCAAGGTAAAGCGCATAGGCACCACAAAGGAGATTGATTTGGATGTTCGTATTATTATTGCCACTAATGAGAACCTGCAGGAAGGAATTCAGAAAGGCCGTTTCAGAGAAGATCTTTATCATCGTTTTAACGAATTTAGTATTCATATGCCGCCGCTGCGCGAACGTGGTAATGACATTATGATGCTGGCCGATCATTTTTTAAATGTAGCCAACCAGGAACTTGGCCGTAAGGTAAATTCATTCTCGCCAGAGGTAATAGAATGCTTTATGAATTACCGCTGGCAGGGTAACATTCGTGAATTGAAAAACGTGGTGCGCCGTGCAACCCTTTTAACAGAGGGAAATGAGATTACTATGAAAACCCTTCCGCTGGAGATATCAAACTTTAAAGTGTCCGGCTACGAATCGCCAAATGTATCGTCAACTACAGAAGTTAAGGAACCCAGACATGATCTGAAGAACGCCGCATTGGGTGCCGAACACGAAACTATATTGAAAGTATTGCGTGAAGTGAACTTTAACAAAACAAAAGCTGCCGAAATATTGAATATAGACCGTAAAACACTTTATAATAAAATGAAAGCCATTAATTTAAAATAGTATGGATAATGAGCCTAAATTAAATGAGGGGGCTTTTAAAGAATTAAAGCATGATATTAAAAACCAGCTCAACAATATTCAGCTGGCTTTGGAAGGCTTACGGTATGAGATATCTGATACTGATCCCAATCTTAAACTATATATGGATAGCCTTTCAGAAGCTGCCAGGAAGATTGATGTATTGCTAAATAATATTCAATAAATTTACCAATACATTTAACACTGAAACTTTTTAGTGTTTTTTTGTTTATATAGCATTTACCATAAGCTTTTTCACACCGGGATGTCCATTTTTAGCTATAAACAGCGCAATAATATTATATTGGTTAGCATTATTGTGCTGGGCTGTTTTTTGTTATATGCTCTAAGCGAATTGTTTAGCTCAATTCTGGGGGCTATTGTGCTGTTCACTATTTTCAGGCCTTTCTTTTTACATATGGTAGAGAGACGCGGCTTTAACCACACGCTGGCTGCCCTCGTGATTATATTTATTTCGCTTATTGTTATAGTTATCCCCTTCCTATCGTTAAGTATAATGGTGATAGGTAAAGTAGGAAGTATAAACCGCGACTCGCTGCCAATAGATAAATGGTCAGTTAAAATTGATGAATTTGCAGGAGCCAATTTGAATCAGCCGCGTTTAGCTGAAAATACGCTGCAAAAATTAGGGGCCTATGTTGCCGATCTGTTCCCATCCCTTCTTAGCAGTGCGGCAAGTATTATTATTACGTTGCTGGTAATGTACTTTTTACTATACTTTATGTTTGTGCAAATGCGCGAGTTTGAGATGGGCCTGCTAAAATATGCACCATTTAAAGAACAGCATGCCCTGAAATTTGCCGTTGAACTACGTAACTCAACCTACTCTAATGTTTTAGGGCAAGGGGTTATTGCCATAACACAAGGGATATTACTGGCTAATGGTTTTTGGATATTTGGCATACCTGACCCTGTTTTTTGGGGTGTTATAGGTTCTTTCATATCCTTTTTACCCGTGGTTGGCGCCCCAACACTTTGTATACCGGCAAGCATTATTTTGTTTGCCGGTGGGCACTCCGTACAAGGTATATTGCTGCTGGCCTACGGGTTATTATTTATAGGTAATGTTGATAACGTATTACGTATGATAATAAACAAGCGTGTTGGCAATACACATCCTATAATATCCGTTATTGGTGTGTTTATTGGTCTGCCACTTTTTGGGATACTCGGCTTGGTTTTTGGCCCCGTTTTATTGTCATATTTCTTATTATTGTTAGAGATTTATGAGACCAATCGTATGGCTGCAGACAGACTTGAACGGATTCGCAGCCCGGAAGTATAGTTTACTTATGATTAATTTTTATTAAATTATGCTTAAAATTGACTTTTGGCAAGATATTTAATAATTATAAAAACAAATATTCAACTTAAAAATTATATATAATATGAACGATAACACAAAAGTAATTGTTGCCCTGCTTGCAGGTATGGCAGCAGGCGCAGCATTAGGGATATTATTTGCACCCGAAAGCGGAACTGAAACTCGTGATAAGCTTTCAGAATCATTAAAGAACCTGGGCGATTCTATTAAAGAAACCGCTGCAAAAGAAATTGATAACCTTGTTG
>JAQBNZ010000008.1 GCA_028288285.1 Mucilaginibacter sp. | reverse complement strand
CTTATTTTATCGTTAGCATCGTGCTGGTGTTTAATTTTGTCGATGTATTTATCTACAGCAACCATATTGGCGCCGGGTATAGTTTGGACGAATACCTTATGCGATGAGTTTGTCCACTCCTTCATCCTGTTTTTAATATAGTCTGACGAGTAATCAAAAGGAGCTATAAAATCAAACTTAAAGGTTGAATTATCCGGCGGGTCGGCCACCACAGCACTCACTTTATAGTTTAATTCGTTATCTATCTTAACAACTTTATTAATTGGGTCATCCTTACCAAAAAATGATTTCGCTGCTGCTTCTGTAATAACAATGGATTTAGGGTCGTTTATTGCAGTAGCTGCATTACCTTTTATAAATTTCCATGAAAACATGTTAAAGAATTGGTCGCTTACCTGATAAAGGTCCTTCTTAAGCTTTGTTTCGCCATATTGCACAAGGTGCGATTCCTGATATGTGGTAACAACAGTCCTTTTCAACAATGGGCTACCCCCTTCCAGGGCTTTTGCCAATGGCAATACCATACTGGGGTCGGTAAAAATATTGTTCTTAAAATCACGGGTAGCCATTACCTGGTAAATATTATCATGATCCTGATGAAACTTATCATACGCAAGCTCATTCTTCACCCATAAAAAAATGAATATGGTACACGTCATCCCAATAGTCAACCCCAGAATATTGGTTATAGAAAAACCTTTGTTCCTTATCAGGTTTCTCCATGCGATTTTTAAATAATTCTTTATCATGATATTTAAATTCTAATGTGGTTAGGAAAAGCTATTTTTATATAGCCCTTATTTTATTTCATGTCTTGTATCTTAACTTTAATCTCTTATTTCTGCCCCTATTCTCCGTTCTTTAAACTTTTAACCGGGTTAGCCAGTGCCGCTTTTATAGATTGTATGCTGATGGTTGCCAGCGCTATTAAGGTAGCCCCACCGCCTGCTAACAGGAATACCCGCCATGTGATAGTTACCTTGTAAGCAAAATCTTGCAGCCAGCTGCGCATGGCATACCAAGCCACCGGCATGGCTATTAAAATGGCTATAATAATAAGTACCATAAATTCTGTAGCCAGCAGGCTTATTATTTTTGATACGCTTGCGCCCAACACTTTACGTATACCTATTTCTCTTGTTTTTACCTGTGCCGAGTAGGTAGCCAGGCCAAACAAACCAAGGCATGAGATAATGATGGTGATAGCCGAAAAAAGATTAAATAATGAGCCTTGCTTTTGCTCGGTTGTATATAGCTTATTATAGCTTTCATCTAAAAACGCATAATTGAAAGGTATATCGTTGTTATACTGTTTCCATTCAGACTGTGCTGCTGCAATTGCTTTCTGAGCATCACGCCCTGTTGTTTTAATATAAATATACCAGCAAGAATTAGGATGGTATTGAAATACCGCCGGTTCTATTTTCTTATGTATAGTTGTAAAATGAAAATCTTTTACAACTCCTATAATAGTCCCGTTTATAGTTTGTATACGCAACCTTTTACCTACAGGGTTTTTCAATCCCATTTCTTTTACAGCGGTTTCGTTTACTAAGAAATGAGAAGAATCGGCAATTGAACCTTTAAAGTTATCGCCTTGTGTAATCTTCATTTTAAAGAAGTTTATCAAATCCTTATCGGTAGGTATCTGGTTAAACCACATATTTGAATTTGCAGGTTTACCATCCCAGTCGTTATCACCGGTTGAGCTTCCGTTAGTTATAATATTACGCCCTGCACGTGTTACTGCCACTACTCCGGGATTCTTTAGCAGCTCGCTTTTTACCACATCAAAGTGCTTTTGCATATCCGGGCGCATAATAAAAGAAAAAATATTTTCTTTATCGTATCCAAGGTTTTTATTGCGGATGAATTTGAGCTGGTTGCCAATAACAAGGGTACCGATAATAAGCACGATAGATACTGAGAATTGTATGACAACCAATATCCGCCTAAAAGCAACATTACCAATGCCAACGGATATCTTACCTTTTAAAGCTTTTAACGGTTCAAATGATGATAGTAGTAAGGCCGGGTATATACTTGATGCTGCTAAAGCACCCAATAAGGTTGCGGCAATACATAGCCAAATGTTATAATTAGATAGTCCGAAGACTATTTGCTTGCCCGAAAATTCATTAAAATAAGGCAGCAGCATAAACATCAGCACAATAGCAAATACAGCAGCTATCACAAACAGTAGTGCAGTCTCGACTATGAACTGCATAAAAAGCTGAAATTTACCGGCCCCTATGATCTTTCTCATACTTACCTCCTTTGCCCTAAGCATAGACCGCGCTGTTGAAAGATTTACATAGTTGATACAAGCTATTAACAATATCATTAAAGCTACAATAGCAAACGTACGTACTGTTGAAAAACCGCCATCGCTGCCATCCGCTTGGTATAAGTGCATTTTAAGAAGCGGCTGTGTAAGGTATGGCACAGGTGCATCCTCCGGCTTATTTCGCTCATGTATAGCTTGCAGTTTCTTTTCTAAAGCTGTGGTATTTACTTCCGATTTAAGCAACAGATAAGTTTCAAACCCAAAATGTGCCCAGTCTGCATCCATTGATGGTACAACTGTTTTGTTATCATAACTCATTTTGTTTTTGATGTATGCCAGGTAATTAAGTCTTGATATGGGCAACAATACATGGTATTGAAAGCTTGAATTAGTCGGATAATCGGGTATTACACCTGTAACCATACATTGTTCGTCCTGCCCCATCATCACTACTTTACCAATCGGGTCTTCATTACCAAAGTATCTTTTGGCTGTACTTTCTGTAATTACTAATGAATTATTATCAGGGAAAGGATTGCGTTTATCTCCTTTTATCAAATTAAAATTAAATACGCTGAAGTATGATGGATCGGTAAAAGCAAAATTGCTTTCATAAAATACCTTGTCTTTATACTTAAACGGCGCATCGCCCAGGGGCATGATGCGTACAGCATCCTTAACTTCGGGTATTTCGTTTTTTGCGAACGTTGCTACCGGGGCTATAATATTGTTAAATATTTGCTTACTGATACCTGTGCCGGCTACAATACCAACCTTATAAATTTTATCGGCCTTTTTGTTAAACTTATCAAAGCTCAACTCATCCTGCACCCAAAATAACATAAACAAACCCACAACCAGGCCAACTGTTAGCCCGGCTACGTTTATGGTGGCGTAAAATTTATTGTTTAAAATATTCCGCCAGGCTGTTTTTAAATAGTTCCTAATCATGTAGTTGTTTATTTAAATTGGTTTTGAGAATTGCACTGATACTAAATTCTGTCTTAATTCTTGTCTCTAAACTCTTATTTCTGATTTATTCGCTCCTTAAACTGTTTACCGGATTAGCCAGCGCGGCCTTTATGGCGTGGTAGCTTATAGTTATAATGGTTGTTATAATGGCTATAAAACCAGCTAAGGCAAATACCCACCATGGTATTGTTATGCGGTAAGCAAAATTTTGCAGCCAGTTATGCATTGTCCACCAGGCAATGGGCGAGGCTATGATTACTGATAGCACTACCAGCTTTAAAAAATCTGCTGACAGCAACGCGGCAATAGCAGATAACTTTGCACCCAGTATTTTGCGGATGCCTATTTCTTTGGTACGTTGCTCAATAGTAAAGGCAGCTAAGCCAAACAAACCTAATGTTGCCAGTATAATAGTGATATAAGTAAATATGCCAAATATAGATGCCAGCCTGTCCTCGGCTTTGTACTGTTTATCAAAGGCATCATCCATAAAAGTATAGCTGAAAGGGGTATCCTGATCGTATTTTTTGTACAGGTGTTGGATGGATGCAATTAACGTTGGGAGGTTACTATGCGGGTTGATCCGGGCAAATAAATTGCAGCCCAATTTGCCCCATTCCTTCGTGGTATCCGAAGCGATAAAAAGACCAAGCCCAACTATTTTGCTTTGCATCGAACTGAAATTGAAGTTTTTCAATACACCGGCTACTTCCATTTTCCTGGTTCCACTTCTGATGAAGCTACCAACAGGGTTTGCAGGCAATTTCAAATCAGTTATAGCAGCTTCGTTAATGACCACCTTATTGGGGTCGGCCAGATTAGTGTTTAGCACAGGTTCGTATTTCCATTTAAGGCCGAGGGTTGATATAAATTTATTATCTACAGATAATGCGGCCAGCGCTGTGCTTTCCCCTGTTTTTTTACCTTCAATAAAATACATATCATAACCGCCAAACATGGCATAACGCGAGGTAGCTATGTTACTTATACCTGCCAACCCTTGCACCTCTTTAATAAATGCCGGGTAGTTGTTGCCAAAGCTGTTACCTATTGGTATCATCACCACATTTTCGCGGTTAATACCGGTATCGG
The DNA here is from genome assembly GCA_028288285.1 of Mucilaginibacter sp. GTDB lineage: Bacteria > Bacteroidota > Bacteroidia > Sphingobacteriales > Sphingobacteriaceae > Mucilaginibacter. The sequence continues at coordinate 7,644 of JAQBNZ010000008.1, read as the reverse complement.
CGTGCCTCATATAATAAAGTTGCCTGTCGATGATAATTCCGCAAATGATGAGTCCAACTGCTATGCTAAACTGCAGTGTTGTGAAAATCTTTCGTACAACCGTTCCGCCTGCTTGTCGGCTCATTTTACCTTTAAGGGTAATAACCGGTTTAAATGCAGATAGTACTAAAGACGGATATATACCTGCTATTAAGGCTGTTATAATAAACAAGCTAAACAATAACAACAACACTATCGGGCTGTATAAAAATGAATTATCTATCTTCAGCTCCAGCACATTTAAAAACCAGGGTTTAAACGCGTAGCATAATATATAACCTAAAATGAACGACAGGCAAGTAAATAATCCAGACTCGACATAAAATTGCGCGGCAATTGTTTTGCGGCTTGCGCCGGATACTTTGCGCACTCCCACTTCTTTTGCCCTTAACGTAGCACGAGCGGTGGTTAGGCTCATATAATTAACAAGTGCGAGCAGCAATATTAATACAGCTACAAGTGGAAATATTTTAAGGTATTTTATGTTGGAGTAGTCGCCAAAGTTGCCTTTAAGGTGCAAGCTTGCAAGCGGTGATAAGGAAAAAAGTGTTTCGGCGCCGTCTTTATCTTTTTTAATCGCTGCTTGTAAACCCCGTTTTACGTTTGCGGTATCAGCGGAATTTTCAAGTTGCAGATATAGGTTGAATGAGCCGGGGCCAATACCCTGCGCTCCACTGTAAAGCTTTGCTTCCTTCATGGCTATTAAACTTGCGCCGGATGCTATGAAGTTATAATTGATAGAAGAGTTGGATGGATTGTTTTCCGCAACGCCGGTAATCTGGTAAGTGTAAGCACTGTCGGTTCTTATAGTAATATTTTTACCAACCGGGTTAGTATCGCCAAAATATTTTTTTGCCATATCCTGCGATATCACAACAGAAAACGGTTTATTCAACACATCATTTGCCTTGCCAGAAAGTAGCTTAAAGGAGAAAAAGCTAAAAAAATTTGGATCAGCAAACAAAAGATTCTTTTCTGAAAATTTACTTGACGGTGTAAGCGGATTGTTTACTATTACAGGTTTAAAATAACCCAATGTCCGCATGTAGCTCTCAACCGCAGGCTGGCTTTGCTTTACAATAGGCCCGGACGAATAGCTCATGTAATCCATATTCATAATGTTACCACCAATCTTCAGGCTTGCCTGTAACTTGTATATCCGGTCACCGTTTTTGTGGAAACGGTCATAGGTCATTTCATGGGTAACATATAGCATTATCATCATGCAAACAGCCAAACCAACTGCCAGTCCGCTAATATTTATTAAGCTATAGAGCTTTTGATTTTTAAGATTGCGCAGGGCAATTTTTAAGTAATTTTTAAACATGATGATTATATTATATCTGTCTTGTATCTTGATTCTAATCTCTTGTTTCTAATTTATTCGCTTCTTAAACTGTTTACCGGGTTAGCCAATGCGGCTTTAATTGATTGAAAGCTGATGGTAATAAAAGCTATCAACAGCGCAGTACAGGCTGCCCCCGCTAATACCCACCACTGTATACTTACCCGGTAAGCAAAATCCTGTAGCCATAAATGCATTAAGTACCATGCAAGCGGCGATGCTATTAATATGGCTATCACAACCAGCTTGATAAAATCTTTCGATAACATGCTTACTATCACCGTTACATTTGCACCTAAAACTTTGCGGATGCCTATTTCTTTGGTGCGTTGTTCTGCGGCATAAGCTGCAAGGCCAAATAGGCCTAAGCAGGCTATAATAATAGCCAATGAGGTAAACACAATGAAGATTGTACCTATACGCTGTTCGGCACGGTATGATGCATCAAAGTCCTGATCCATAAAGGAGTAGTTAATTTGTATACCGGGTGAAAATGTTGCCCATTTATTTTTGATTTGTGCCATTAATGATGGCAGGTTGGCTGTATTTACACGGATGCTCAATGCACCCCTGTTATCGGCCAGCCTTATAATAACGGGCTCAATTTTTTCATGCAGGGAGTTAAAATGGAAGTCTTTAACAACACCAATTATGTGGTATTCTTTTATATTGGAGCCGCGTTTACCTCCTGATGATTTATAAAGGCTTTTATTTATAGCATCTTTATAACCCAGGAATTTGGCAGCAGCCTCGTTTATGATAACCGCAGATGAATCTGTAAGCATTTCTTTAGAAAAATTACGACCCAATGCCATTTTTATATCCAGGGTAGGTATCCAATCGGCATCTACCTCCCAGTTTTGCGGAAAAATTGATTTTTTTTGATCAAGAGTGGCATCCTTAAAATAAATGGCAGTACTTCTATCACCTGATGTGGGCAAAAAACCCGTCATGGTAGCATTGGTTACACCCGGTAGCTGCTTAACCTCCTGTTTAAATGCTTTAGCCTGGTTATTCAGCTCAAACGCGTTTTGTATTACAAGTACCTGGTTGCGATTATAACCCAGGTTTTTTGTTTGGATAAAGTTGAGCTGGTTGTAAATAACCAATGTGCCGATGATCAAAAATACCGATATAGCAAACTGGAAAACAACCAGTAAACTGCGTAAGCCACCGCCCTTAAAACCTGCTGACAGTTTCCCCTTCAATACATCAATTGGTTGAAAAGCCGAAAGGAAAAATGCAGGGTATGAACCCGCCAAAGACCCAATAACCACAACTATAATTAACGATGCGGGGATAAGCCATACCAGTGATTGTGCAGTAACAGCTATATCTTTACCAGCCAATTGGTTAAACAATGGCAGCAATGCAATTGCCGCTATTATAGCAATAGCGGTAGCAAAAAATGTCACCATTATAGACTCCGACAGGAACTGAAATATTAAATATTTACGCGATGAGCCCAGTACCTTACGTACTCCTACCTCACGCGCCCGGTTTGATGAACGCGCGGTACTCAGGTTCATGAAGTTTACACAGGCAATTAGTAAAATAAACAGTGCAATTGCTGAAAAGATATACACGTACTGCGATGTACTATTTGCACCAAGTTCGCCTGTTCTGTGTGATTTTAAATGGATATCTGTTAAAGCCGTAAGGTTCATTCTGAAAAAGCTGCCGCTTTTTTCAAAGGCGGCAATACTCATCCCTAAGTCCGACTGCATTTGCGAACCACTGAATTTTTGAAGAAACGCCGGGAAACTGGCTTCCAGCTTTTTATGATCTGCTGCATTTTTTAGCAACACATATGTATTAAAATCACTCCTTAACCACTCGTTACTTCGGCTATCTGGTACCGTAGACATCGACAAAAAGAAATCGAAATTGAAATGAGAATTTTTGGGTACATCTTTTATAACACCGGTAATCATATAACTTTGATTATCGTTAAAAAGCATTGTTTTACCCACCACATTAGTGCTGTTAAAATACTTTTTGGCTGTAGTTTCGGTAATTACAACTGAACTCGGTTCGGCCAATGCGGTTTTAGGATTGCCGTTTATCATTGGCAAGGTAAACACATTAAACAGTGACGGATCTGCATATATCATCTTACTCTCCAATATACTTGAGCTACCCTTTTTAACATGGAATGATCCGGCATTTTTGAGGCGTACTGCATCTTCTACATAAGGGTATTCTGCTATAAGCGTTTTGGCTAAGGGGGGCATGCAAACGGCATATTGCACGCTGTTTTCACCAAGTTTCAAGTCTTCGTTAACGCGGTAAATCCTGTCGGCTTTGGTGTTGTAACGGTCATAGCTTAATTCATCAACAACATATAAAACAATTAATAAACAGGTTGATAATCCTAAAGCTAACCCGAGGATATTTATAGCTGTGAAGCCTTTGTTTTTGTAAAGGCTGCGAAATGCGGTTTTTATATAGGTCTTAAACATGATCTTCTATATTACATTATAATTTAAAATCAAAGGCTTGTTTAATACTACTCACAAACCTTCACTAATCTCTTACACTATTCACTTCTAAGGCTCGTTACCGGGTTTTTTAATGCCGCTTTTATTGATTGAAAACTAATAGTTGCCACTGCAATAACTATAGCCGAAAGGCCAGCCACCGCAAACACCCACCAATGTATATCAATATGGTATTGGTAGCCCTTAAGCCAGCTTTGCATTACCCAATAAGCTACCGGGAAAGCTATTACACATGATAGGATTACCAGTTGTAAAAAGTCTTTAGATAGTAAGGCCGCAATGCCAGATACGCTTGCACCCAATACTTTACGGATGCCAATTTCTTTTATCCTTCGCTCAGCTGTATAAGCCGCCAAACCAAACAAGCCCAGGCAGGATATTACAATAGCCAGTGCTGAAAACACTCGTGATAACTTACTCACCAGCATTTCGCTTTGAAACATCTGGTTAAACTGATCATCAACAAAGCGGTAATCAAACGGATAAGCGGGGTTATCTTTTTTCAGAACATCCTGTATGGCTGCCAGTGAAGCCTCAATGCCCTTTTGCGATTTGATGCGTACGTACATCATCTGCGTATTTTTGGGATCTGAACTAAAAAACATTACCGGATCGGATTTACCATACATGTTGCCATATACATAATCATTTACTACCCCAACTACAACGGCAGATGTTGTATCACCCTGGTAATGGATCCGTTTGCCTAAAGCGCTGCCTTTACCCATCAAACGCTCGAGGTTTTGGGTGATGACCATGGAAATTGGTTTAGAGTTAGTATCTGTAACCGTAAGATTGCGCCCATCTAATAGCTTAAGGCCTGTTGCATCAAAAAACTCGGGGGTAACATATCTTTGCGATATTAATACTTCTGAACCTGCGGGCTTGCCATCCCATGTAAGGCCCGATGTATTATTGCCGCCATAAATAATAGCGTGATCAGACAAGGCAACATTTTGGATATATCCGGTATTCAGCAGATCCAGCTTAATGGCGTTATAGTTTTTGGCCATATCACCCTGTAAACCAATCTCCACCAGCTTATCTTTATTAAAGCCTAACTGTCTGCTTTTTACATGTTGTATTTGTTGGTAAACTATAATAGTACTAATGATAAGGACTACCGACGCGGTAAACTGCATAACCACTAAACCTTTGCGTATATAAGCGGCACCACTGTCTTTCAATTTAAGTCCTTTTAATACAGATACCGGGTTAAATGAGGAAAGATATAGTGACGGATAGCTGCCTGCCACCAAGCCGCAAATAAGGGTAATAACCAATAAACCAACAAGATGATATGGGTTATTAAAGCCCGGCGTTAACTGTTTTTGAACCAGTGTATTAAATGCTGGTAACGTAAGCATTATAACAATCACTGCAAAAAACGCAGCTATAACCGACATAATTATTGCTTCGCCTATAAACTGCAAAGCAAGCGACCTTTTCCCTGCGCCAAGTACTTTACGTACACCCACTTCGCGGGCGCGTTTTTCACTGCGGGCAGTGGCCAGATTCATGAAATTTATACAAGCAATGAACAGAATTATCCAGGCTATAACCGTAAACAGTCTTACATATTCTATCTGGCCGCCACCTGTTTTTACGCCATCTTTAAAATCATCATATAGTCGCCAGTCATTCATTGCAAATAAAAACACATGGCCTAAGTTTTGCGGCTCACGCTTCTGTATAAAGCCGTACAGCTGTTTGTTTACAGCGTTGGGATCTGCACCCGGTTTTAATTCAATATAGGTACTTAATGAGTTATTACCCCAGGTTTTTAACCACGGGCTTTTATCCCAAAACAACTGAAAAGGCATCAGCCACTCAAATTGAATGGTAGAATTTGTTGGGATGTCTTTTAAAACCCCTGTTACAATGTAATCCTGTTTATTATCAACTCTTATGCTTTTACCGATAACGTTTTTATTTTCTCCAAAGAACTTCTTTGCTGTCTTTTCGGTAATGACCACAGAATGCAATTGTGTAAATGCTGTAGCCGCGTTGCCCTGCAAAAACGGCAGTGTGAACATACTGAAAAAAGAAGGCTCAACATATTTACCATTGGCAAAAACAGATTTGTCGCCGTCTGAAAATAACAGGGACACGGGACCATCACTGGTGCGACAAGTATTAGCCACACCCGGAATTTCGGCCTTAACGGCCGGCCCCATTACACCCGGGGTTGATGAATGCGTAAATACATACGTATCATACTTCTGGTTTTCGCGGGCAATATACAGGCGGTCTTTCTTTACGTTGGTAGAGTCAAAATTAACTTCATCCTCTACCCATAAAAAAATAAGGGAGGCGCAAGCTATACCTATTGATAAGCCAAAGATGTTTAAAAAGCTATAGGCCTTGTTTTTTGTAAGGCTACGCAATGTGGTTTTGATGAAGTTTTTAAACATAATTATACGTTTTATGATATACTGACCTTATTCACTTCTTAAACTTTTTACCGGGTTTACAAGAGCTGCTTTAAGTGATTTAATACTTACTGTAAGTAAAGCGATAGCAAATGTTATAAAGGCAGCAAATACAAAAATCCACCAGTGTAATGGGGTGCGGTAAGCAAAGTTTTGCAGCCATGTGTGCATAAAGCAATAACCAAGCGGAATAGCAATTACAGTTGCAACCATTACAGGCTTGAGCATGTCTTTAGATAGTAACAGCAATATGTTAGCTACAGATGAACCCAGCACTTTTCTTACACCAATTTCTTTAGTACGTTTCACCGCAGTAAACGATGCCAGGCCGAACAAACCTAAACAAGCTATAAAAATAGCCAGGCCAGAAAATATAGTTAACATGGTTTGCTGTCTTATATCGGCTTTATAAATTGTATCAAATTTTTGATCAAGGAAACTATATTCAAACGGATAAACCGGAGCTACTTTAGTATAAGTCTCTTTTATAAGGGCCAGCGACGATTTTAAGTTACCTGGTTTTAATTTTATTACAGCTACCCTCCTGTCTTCGGACGGCGAGATTACCAGGGCATCCATGTTTTCTTTAAGTGATAAAAAATTGTAATCTTTTATAACACCTATAATTCTTCGTGTGGTGCTATCACGTATAGCGTTTTTAATTATCTTACCAATAGCCTGCTGCGGGGTAAAGCCAAGTTTTTTTGCAGCAGTTTCATTAATAAGGGCTGCATCGGTACTATCTGTAGCAAACTGCGGCGAAAAATTACGCCCTGCAATTATTTTAAGGCCAAGTGTTTTTACAAATTCAAAATCGGCAAATTCCGTTCTTGATTTAAACTTTTCATTTTGCCCCTCAACATCAAAATTATGTGTATCATGAAAACCTCCGGGTTCGCCTGACATTAACGATACTGATTCGATATTCCCTTTACCCTCAAGCTCGTTTTTAAAAACTCTCCTTTGATTATATATATCGTCATTATCTAACGGTACAACCACAACCTGCTGTTTATCATAACCCAGTTCCTTGCCTTTTACAAAGCTCATCTGGTTCATGATTACTATTGTGCCAATAATAAGTAGTACGGAAATGCTAAATTGAACAACTACTAATGATTGCCTGAAAAGGGTACCGCTTTTGCCTAAGCGCAGCTTCCCCTTCAAGGCCTGTATGGGTGAAAATGCCGACAAGAAAAATGCCGGATAGCTTCCGGCCAGGAAACCAAGTCCCAGTATTACTCCTGCTAAAAACAAATATATTGGGCTTGAGTTCCAGGCTACGGTAAGATTATAACCAAGTAGTTGCGTGTACCATGGCATAAGT
>JAQBNZ010000211.1 GCA_028288285.1 Mucilaginibacter sp. | reverse complement strand
ACTTCAAATTTTGGTTGCGCAAGTTACGCAACAAAACATAAACTTCAAAGGCTGTATTTAAGAAATATAAGTAAAAGAAATTGCTTGTAAAAACCAGCTTATCAACCTTGTTTTTCATGATAAAAATCACCAAAAAAGCCAGGCATGCCAGTATTTTAAAAACTGTTGTGGCTAAAAAAGTTTGTGCGTACAATTCGGGGTTAATATTTTGTGTAATTAAAATTGCAATAACTACAATTAAAGTGAGGCCGGTAATAAAAGAAAACATCAGCCAAAAATGAGGCACCAGCAAATTAGCTTTATCGACAAATATTAAATATATGGGCAGGGAGGCTAAAAGCAAAATAAATACTACTAAAGCGATAATGGTGGCTTGTGTTTTCAATTTTTTACTGATCTGATAACAATGTACAATGATATAAAAACACCGGCAAGTGACAGTGCTGCCGTAACCCATTTGGTATCGTGCTGGGTGGCTTCGTCAATTTTATAACCGGCAAAAGCAAATAAGCCTATAATAACTATCATCTGGAAGGCAAGACCGGTATATTTGGCATAAGCGTTTACTTCTTTGCCCGCTTTTTTGCTTTCGTTTGGTTCATTTTCTGGCATCCGCAAATTTATTAATCCTATTGCATACTATTTAGTAAATTAGCCATTGCTTTTAAAACTATTATAATTAAACCACATTATATCTTTTTCTGGATCGGGCAATTGAACTATTACATTTATAATTATAAACCTTTGAGGCTAAATTCTATCTTTTTACAATCAAAGCAAATTGTTCTGTTTGCGCTGATACTTATTTTTGCCGGCTGCTCGCTCGAAAAAAAGAGCAAGGTTAACCGTGGTCTGCAAAATCTTACGGCCAAATACAACATCCTTTTTAATGCCAACGAAATACTAAAAGAAAAGCAGGCCAGCTACGCTGCAAGTTATATTGATGATTATAACGAAATATTAAGCGTTTACCGTGATACAACAGTAAAAGCTATAGAACCCGATAAGGACCTGGAATTAGTTAAACAGAAAGCCAATAAGATTATCAGCATAAAGGAACAAAGCCATTATATTGGCAATGCTTACCTTATTTTGGGCAAAGCTAATTTTTTACAGGGCAACTACTTTGATGCGGTAGAATACTTTAGCTATGTTACCAGATCGTTTAGTAATAACGCCGATCTTAAGCAGGAAGCATTGGTTTGGAAGGGCCGTTCGCTGCTGTATCTTAAAAAAAACAATGAAGCAAGGGCCGCCCTTGATAGCGCCCTGCAAAACATCAATCCTAAAAAAAGTATTACTGCTGATGTTTATGCCGCCAAACTACAGTACAATATTAATACGCAAAATTATGCCGATGGCGAAGAAATGGCCAAACAGGCCATTAAGCATAGTAATAATAAGATACAGGAGTTACGCTGGACATTTATATTGGGCCAACTGCAGGAGCTAAACCAAAAACCGCAAGACGCAGTGGTTAGCTACAGTCGTATTGTAAAAAGCAATGCCGCTTTTGATATGGACTTTAACGCCAACCTAAACCGTATAAGGATTGAGGATAGTCAAAATGGAGTTAAAATAAGTCGCCTTACCCGTTTAAGGTCATTACTGAAAAATGAAAACAATAAAGAATTTACCGACCAGATATATTACCAGATAGCTACACTGCAATATGCCGATAAGGATATTGATGATGCCATAAAAAGCTATAAACAATCCGCAAGCAGCAGTGTAAAAAATCAAAATCAAAAAGGTTTGTCTTATTTAAGGCTGGCCGATATCTATTTTAAAAATAAAGCCGACTACACAGAGGCCAAGACCTATTATGATAGTACATTGATGAACCTATCGCCCAATTACCCGGGCTTTGTATCCATACAAAAAAAAGCCGATAACCTGCAGCTACTGGCAGATAGGCTACAGATCATCAGTCGTGAAGATACGCTACAGATGTTGGCCGCGCTTGATGAGCCAACCCGGCACAAGCGGATAGACGAAATGGTTAATCGTAATACCCTGCAACAGCAAGCTGTTGCAACAACTACGGCAGCCGCGGTAAATGATCCTTTATTTAATGACCCGGCTACACCACAGGCCAGCACGCCAAGTGGTGGTAAGTTTTATTTTTATAATACAACCGCCATAAGCCAGGGCTTTACAAGCTTTAAGCGGGTATGGGGCAATCGTAAACTGGAAGATAACTGGCGCAGAAGCAACCGTGCCAGCAGTGATATTACTACTAACACCTTAAATACTGCACAAAACGCAGATGTGGATGCTGTACCTGATCCGTTACTGAGAAGCGCTGCCAAGGTAGATGCAAGTAGTTACCGACACGATATTGTACAAAACCTACCCCTTACCCCCCAACTGCTGGCGCAATCAAACCTGCGGGTTTATAATGCTTATTTGGATATAGCCAACTTTTACCGGGATGTGCTTGATGATAAAAAGGAGGCTATTGCCGCGTATGAATTAATTTTAACACGCTTCCCCGAAAACCCTAATAAACCGGCGTTATATTATAACCTGTACCGTTTGTATAGCGAGAGTAATGTACCCCAGTCTAATAAATACAAAGACCTGGTATTAAAACAATACCCCGAAACACCGTTTGCCAAAACCATTCTTGACCCGGAATACAGCAAGCGCCTGAATGATGAAAATACAGAATTTAGCGGCCTTTATAATAAGGTGTATGATTTATATGCTGCCAGGCAATATTCGCAAGTTATTGCCGCTGCCGATAGTCTGTTAAATCAATACCCAAACAATAGGTTTGCTGCACAGCTTTTATATTTAAGAGCCTTTTCCGCAGGGCACCAGGAAAAACTACAGCCGTTTAAAACTGATCTGGAGCTGATTGTAAGCAAATATCCTGCTGATAAATTGATAACACCACTGGTTAACCAGCACCTTGCTTATATTAATACCAACCAAGCCGAACTGGCTGCACGCCCGGTTGTATTGTCTGATAAGGATGTGAACGACGTAGCGTTTACCCTGCCAATAGTTGATAAACAGGAAACCGAATACCGGGTAGCATACACCGGTAAGCATGAGGTTGTAGCAGATGTTCGTGCTCCTGAGAAAAAAACAGAGCAACCAATAACCCCCGCGGTTGGTCAGCTTGCGGTGGTACAACCAGCAAACTCTTCTCCAAAAGCTATATCCAAAATTTTTAGCCTGCGCGATAGCACTCGTTACTATTTTGTGGTAAATGTAAGTACCGGCACAACTAATCTGGCATCATCACGTTTTGGTATCGGCCAGTTTAACAGGGCACAATACCAGGGAAAAGATATTAAACACTACCTTAAAAATGCCGGGCCGGATAACCAGCTTATATATGTTGGCCGCTTTAACAGTTTGGAAAATGTGAAGGAGTATGCCCGTGCAATTATCCCGCTAATGACCGAAATAATGAAGACCCCAAAGGATAAATACAGCTTTTTTATAATAACACAGGAAAATCTGAATAAATTAGCCGACAAAAAAACACTGGATAGTTATATTGACTACTATCAAGCAAATTACTAACTCATGATCTCTAAAGTTTCAAAAAACGATATTAAACGCTACAATTGGTATATATGGCGACTGGTTATTGCCGGCTTTGCTTTTTTTGTAATAATGATTTTGCTCATCGCATTCCAGCTCTTTGGTCCGCTGCCATCTTTCCGCGAATTGGAAAACCCTAAAAGCGACCAGGCATCAGAAGTTATATCAAGTGATAAGCAGGTAATTGGCAAGTATTATGTTAAAAACCGAACCAGCGTTACCTACAAGCAACTATCGCCTAACGTGATAAATGCATTGGTTGCCACAGAGGACTCCCGGTTTTATCAGCATTCGGGTATAGATTTCCAACGCTCGTTCACTATTTTATTATACAACCTGGTAGGGAAAAAACAGGGTGGCAGTACTATTACACAACAGTTGGCAAAAAATCTGTTCACTGAGAAGACACACAACCCGTTTGTGCGTGTTATACAAAAACTAAAAGAATGGATAACCGCCGTAAAGCTGGAACGCAACTATACTAAAGAGGAGATCCTGACACTTTATTTAAATACTGTAGATTTTGGCGCTTACAATACTTATGGTATCAGCTCGGCATCGCGTACCTATTTTAATACCACGCCTGATAAGCTTACACCCGACCAGGCAGCGCTTTTAATGGGGATGATAAACGGCCCCGGTATTTACAGTCCGATAAACCACCCGCAAAATGCTTTAAACCGCCGTAACTTTGTTTTGCGCCGTATGGATGAAGAAGGCTTTTTAAGTGCCGGGCAGGCTGAGGAATACAAGCAAAAACCACTTGGCCTTAACTTTAGGCCTATAGACCATAACGACGGTATGGCAACCTACTTTAGGGCTGTATTAAAGAAAGAAGTTCAAAAATTATTGATTGATAAATCTATATTAAAACCTGATGGCGTTACCCCTTATGATCTTGACCGCGACGGCCTGAAGATTTATACTACCATTGATGCCACCATGCAGCAATATGCCGAAGAAGCGCAGCAGGAGTATATGAAAAAATTACAGGCACAATTTAACTCGCACTGGAAAGGCATTAGTCTTTGGAAAAGCATACCAACCTTTAAAAGTCTTTTGGATAAAGGCATGCGCCGGTCCGACAGATATATTTACCTGAAACAGATAGGCAAATCTGACGATGAAATAAAGGAAGATTTTAACACCCCGGCTAAAATGAACCTGTTTACCTGGCATGGTGATATTGATACGGTTATGAAACCTATGGACTCGATAGTATATTGCAAAATGATGCTGCGTAATGCCCTAATGAGTATGGACCCAACAACCGGCTATATTAAAGCATGGGTTGGCGGAACCAACTTTGAGCATTTTAAATATGATCAGGTAAAGATGGGTACAAGGCAGGTAGGTTCAACCGCTAAGCCATTTACTTATGCGGTAGCGGTAGAGAACGGTTTTTCGCCATGTATGCAAGTAGCTAATGAGCCTATTACGATTACTTATGATGGAGGCCAAACTTATACACCGGGTTCTTCACCTTCAGAAACGATACCCGGCGTAATTACTTTACGTACAGCATTGGCACGTTCGCAAAACTGGGTTACGGCTTATGTTATGAATGAGGTTAAGCCGAAACCGGTAGCGGAGCTGATTAAAAAGATGGGGATAAAAAGCCCCGTGCCCGAAGTACCTTCTATATGCTTAGGTACATTTGATGCGTCGGTATTTGATATGACAGGAGCCTACTCGGCATTTGCCAATGAGGGCCTATGGACCGAGCCTACCTACCTGCTGCGTATTGAGGATAAGAACGGTAATGTGTTATATAACAACTCGCCAAAAGTAGTGCAGGCCCTTAATCCGGAAACTGCCTATGTGATGACCTATATGCTTAAAGGTGTAATTGACGAAGGTACCGGTTACCGCCTGCGCAGAGACTACCATATTATGAACCCAATCGGCGGTAAAACCGGTACGACTCAAAATAATTCTGACGGTTGGTTTATTGGTATAACGCCGCAACTGGTTACCGGTATATGGACAGGCTGCGAGGACCGGGACATCCACTTCAGATCAACCCGTTTAGGTGAAGGTGCCAACACGGCCCTGCCTATTTTTGCGGGCTATATGAAACGTGTTTACGCAAATACAGCGCTCGGCATTAAAAAGAATGTTGATTTTGTTCCGCCAAAATCTGGTGTGAGTATTACTTTAGATTGTGGCGCTTACACTCAGCAGCAAAAAGGCACAAATGACGTAGAAAAGAAACTTGATTTTTAAATTTGTAGTTGTAAGGATTAGAAAGTTATAGTGGTTGCAAAAGTTGTTGAAGAATATAAGGACTCAATAACCAATGACTCAATGACTAAAAGAGATGGAGAAATTTGATTACAAGGAGGCTTTAAAGAATATTCCGCATAAACCCGGTGTATACCAGTATTGGGATATCCAAAACGAACTGATATATATTGGTAAGGCTAAAGACCTGCGCAACCGTGTTGGCTCTTACTTTAATAAGGATATTCAGATCAATGCTAAAACCAGAGTACTGGTATCAAAGATCCGGAACATAACCTTTACCATTGTTGATACCGAGGTGGATGCATGGCTGCTGGAGAACAGCATGATCAAGAAGCATCAGCCGCGCTACAATGTTATGCTGAAGGATGATAAGACCTATCCCTGGATCATCATTAAGAACGAAAACTACCCCCGCATTTTCTGGACACGGCGCATTATAAAAGATGGCTCAAAATATCTTGGCCCATATGCTTCTGTAAGTATGATGCACACCATTTTAGGGCTTATAAAAGAAACTTATCCCCTGCGTACCTGCAACCTGGCACTAACCCGGCAAAACATAGAAAAAGGTAAATTTAAAGTGTGCCTTGAATACCAGTTAGGCAATTGTAAAGGCCCCTGCCAGGATTATCAGTCGGAAGCCGATTATGACCACAACATCAGCGAGATAACCGACGTGCTTAATGGCAAAATAGGCAACGTAGTGCGTAATCTTAAAAGCGACTTAGATAAAGCAGTAAGCGAACTGAACTTTGAACTGGCACATCGTCTTAAAAGGAAACAGGACCTGCTGGAGAATTACCAAAGTAAATCAACCGTTGTAAATTCTTCTATTACAGATGTGGATGTATTCAGCATTGCATCCGAAGAAAAATACGCCTTTGTAAACTTCCTGAAAGTGATGAACGGTACCATTACACAAACGCAAACTATTGAGCTAAAGAAACGGCTTGACGAAACCGATGAAGAGCTTTTAACAATAGCTATTACCGAGTTCAGGACCAGGTATAATAGTCACTCTAAAGAGATTATTGTACCCTTTAACATTGACCTGGAAGATTCATCAATAAAGTTCACTGTGCCTAAACTGGGCGAAAAGCGAAAGCTGCTTGATCTGTCGCAAAAGAATGTAATGTTCTTTAAGAAAGAAAAGATAGACCAATACGAGAAGCTTAACCCCGAGGTACGCACCGAGCGTTTACTTACGCTAATGATGAAGGACTTGCGCCTTAACCAACTGCCACGCCATATTGAGTGTTTTGATAACTCTAACTTTCAGGGTAAATACCCGGTATCGGCTATTGTTGTGTTTAGAGATGGCAAGCCTTCCAAGAAGGATTACCGGCACTTTAACGTAAAAACAGTTGTTGGCCCGGATGACTTTGCCACAATGGAAGAAGCTGTTTTCCGCCGTTACAGGCGCGTACTGGATGAAGATACCGGCTTACCCCAGCTTATTATTATTGATGGTGGTAAGGGGCAATTATCGTCGGCCATGAAAAGCTTAAAACTGCTGGGTATTGAAAAAAAGGTTACCGTTATTGGTATAGCCAAACGGCTGGAAGAACTTTACTACCCCGGCGATCAGTATCCGATGTATTTAGATAAACGATCAGAAACGCTTAAAGTGATACAGCAACTGCGTGACGAAGCTCATCGGTTTGGTATTACATTTCACCGCAAAAAACGAGATAAAGGCACATTGGCTACTGAACTGGAACTGATAGAAGGCATTGGCAAAACTACTGCCGAAAAACTGCTTAAATATTTCAAATCTGTAAAAAAGATCCGCGAAGCTACAGAAACCGAATTGCAGGAAGTTGTGAACATGAAACAAGCAAAAGCAATTACCCAGTACTTTAACCCTGCGGTAAGTGATGTTATGGGTTTGCAATAAGTACACAAAACTATCACCATAGTCGCTCGGCTCCTGCCGACAGGTGTTCGGAAGATTGATATTACTAACAAAATTCCCCTCTTGAGAGGTGGCGCGGCTGCAGGGGTGTGTTATTCATGCACAAAGGACACACCCCTCTCAAGAGGGGAATCGCACAACCAGCCGCTTCTTTTTAATCTTCCGAACACCTGTCGGCAGCAGCCGAGCGGCGGCTTCATATAAATAAAAAAACCTATTTGCTAAAGCAAATAGGTTTTTTTTATGGAGAAACTGATCTCTAAATGTTATTCGCTGTATTTCCACAGGTTAAACTCGTAATCCATCAAAGATTTTTTCACTTTTTCAGATTCATAAAGTTTATCTATCCCCTGGGCGTAATCACGTATACGTTCGTCTTTGTCGTTTGATTGTTTTACAATATAGCTACTAAATAAGCGCTTTACAAAAACATCATCAAAGCTTAAGCCTGTTGCATCGTTATTGCGGCTTACCGCTTCTTTGACAGCTAAAATTGGGCGTACATCAGGGAAATACAACCAAAAGGCAGGTTGGTAATCAAGGTCAAGGCCGGCAGCTTTAGGTTTAACAAGTGGTGCTATACCTACTATACGTGGTTCAAAAATTGAGCGTTGCTTATCAAATACCCAATCTTCTTTTATACGGAACTTAATAACGCTATCCGGATTAAATTCACCGGCACGCACCTCTGAACCTATTTTGTTACCGTCTTTATCAAACTTATCAACTACACTGCTGTCAGACATTTTACTACGGGCCTGCGCACCGGTAATTGGCTTTGAAAACGAGTCACCATTTGGATCATCCTTTGATGCAGCAGGATCATAAGCAGTTAATTCCCCAGCATCAAGCGCTGCCATTAATACATCTATCAACCTTTGTTTTGGCGACGCCAAGTACTGGTTCATTTTTTCGCGCAGATCAATCTCGCGCCAAACACGTTTAGCAAATGTAACATCAGCTTCACGTAAATTAGCATACGGGGTTACTTTAGCACTTAAAATGTTGCTCTTTTTATAATAACCATCAAGTGGCCTGTCAAAAGGTTTAGCTGCTTTTTTACCTGTATCAAGTACAGCTTGTTGTGCGGTTGCACCTGCAGAAGTAACAGTGTTTGGTGTACTGTTAGTTTTTGCAGCAGCAGTTTTCTTAACAGGCGCTTTAGTGGCTGCCTTTTTCTTTTGTGCAAAAGAAGCGCTGCAAGCCAGGCAAAGTACGATGATCAAAAATCTTGTTTTCATATAATTTTTAATTAGCTGTTAATACTATCGAGTCCAGTCCGCGCTGTGTGCCATCAGGGCCTACAGCAATTATATCCTGAAATACAACGGTTGTGCCAGGACTTACACCACCCAATGCCGAACGCATAGCTGGTGATAATTCGCCGCTGCTTGCCGAATATTGAACCACATCCTGACGAGGCCTAATTACTAATAAACTAAACCTTGTAACGTTAAACTTAGCATCAAACTCAAAATTATCCAGCTTAGCAAAAAGCCTGTCTTGACCTCTGATGTTGGCTGCGCTTGTTTTACCACCGCTTTTACCTGCAAATTGTGCCTTAGGATCGGGTATACGTTTTACACGAAACTCTGATGCTCCTAAAATCATACCATTATCGCCCATAACTGTAACCTTTGCTGTACCTAAAGAGTTTACATTAGCAGTATAGTGCCCCGCAGAGCCTGTTATTGAACCTCCGGATATACTAACCTTTATACTTTCTTTTGGTATACCCGGTGCCGATATTGATAATGGATTTGGCACACCAATATACAACACATTCATTTTATCGGGCGATACCACCGCTGATGGTTTTGCTACCATATAACTGCCGCTAACCGGGTAGGTTTTTGGTGGACCCTCAACTTGTTTAACTGATAATATACCAGTCCAGGTACGCAAACCTTCGCCGCTTGTAGTTACCGTATATGTACCAACGCCATTTGAAGTTGGAATATTTGAGCCACCAATTGTAATGCTTGGGTTTGAGTGTGCATCATAGGCGGTTAAATAAACTTCGGCTTTGTATGGCTGACCGGCAAGTATATAACTGCTGGGTGCAACTGCAACTGCTTTGAATTCATTTAACGTAACCTGTGCAACGTCAACCTTACCTAATATTCTTTTTACTACTTCGTTCTCGGCGTTCTTATTATCTGTTTGTATCTTAGCCAGTGTGGTTAAAGCCGCACCTAAAGGGATACCTTCACCAAAGTAAGAGTGTTCCCATGTTTTGTTGGCAAAACCCGGGCGCGATGGTAGGTTATTCGCATTTAAAGAAAAATTAACACCTGCCGAATCCTTACCCAATAGTGATAATAATTTAGCCTTGGTAGCGTTTATCTTTTCTTTTAAAACAGTTGCCTTTTTAGCATTGATCATTACTTCT
>JAQBNZ010000036.1 GCA_028288285.1 Mucilaginibacter sp. | reverse complement strand
AATTTTAACCTGCTTTTTTACCTAAAGAAGGTAAAGGGCTATGAATCAGGCAATCTGCCTATCTATTTGCGTATTTCCGTGGATGGAAACAGGAGTGAAGCAACTATCGGGCGAGGAATCGAACCTGAAAAATGGGACGAGAAACGCGGAAAAGCTCGTGGAAATACGGAAGATGCAAGGAGTTTAAATACCCATTTAGACAGTATCCTGGCGAAGCTGAAACGTATCCACACCCGCCTGCTGGACAGCGAAGAAGAGATCACTGCCGACACATTGCGGAACGAACTTGATGGCAAAGGAAAAAAATCTAAAATGTTGCTGGAGATTTTTAGCGATCACAATAAACAGATGGAATCCTTGATTGGCAGGGGCTTTGGCGCCAATACACTTAAAACCTTTAAAAGCTCTCTTAAACATGCGCGGGAATTTGTCGAATGGAAATTTAAGCGCCCGGATTGTGAATTGCGTAAAGTCGATTTCAATTTTATTAAAGACTATGACTTCTATTTGCGGACGGAAAAGAATTGTATCCCTATTTCAGCTGACAAATATGTCAAGCACTTGAAAAAGATCATTCTCGTTTGCTTGGCCAACAGATGGATTGTCGCCAATCCTTTTTTACATTATAAATCGACCGCGAAGCCCTCTCCGAGAACTTTTTTAACAAAGCATGAGTTGGACATTATCCGAAACAAAACATTAAGTATGGATGCCGCTTGTACCTATTTTCAGTTGAGTAAAACTCAACTCAAATGCTACACACGGAAACAGTTACGCCAGGAACACTGGAATTGATCCATCGTTTGATGGATGCCAAGGTAATGGATCATAAGATCAGTTCTGATATGGCCGCACTTAAAGTTAAGTTGTCGGCAATGAATTAAGCTAAGATTATGAATTTTAAAATCGGCCATGATACGGCACTATTAAAAAGAAATATGGAAAGTAGTTATAATATGATGGTTGTTTCTAAATTCGCGATTTGCGAATTTAGAAACAACATGCTATATTTGTGTATGAAAGCACACAATGGCATGAGGCCGCATGATCTGGTCGTGCTGCTGAAAATAATTTCGCTAGATAAGAACTGGTTGAACAAAGATCTTGCGACTAGCTTATATATTAGTAATTCTGAGATCAGCGAATCCTTAAATCGTTCGATGATTGCCAAATTGATCAGTCCTGATAAACGGGTTGTTTTCAAAACTGCCCTTTATAATTTTATCGAGCACGGATTAAAATTCGTTTTTCCTGCTGAGCCAGGTCCTATAGTACGTGGACTGCCAACCGCACACAGCGCTCCCATTCTGAAAGATTACTTTGTGTCTGATGAAAACTATGTCTGGCCAAGTGCCGATGGAAAAGTAAAAGGCCAGGCGATAGTGCCGCTATATCCCAACCAAGTAATGGCGGCAATCAATGATGAAAGGCTGTATGACAAACTTGCTTTAGTCGATGCTATCCGGGTAGGTAAAGTCAGAGAGCAAAAAAAAGCCTTAGAACTATTAAAAAAATCTTTTGAATTAGTTTATGCATGAGAATTTAATCAGGATAAAAGCGGTTAATCAGGTTCTTCAAGGATTGAACCAGGAATATGTATTTGTCGGAGGCGCAACGGTATCTTTATATGCCACTAATTCAGCAGCGGCAGATGCGGTAAGGCCAACAGATGATGTGGACATTATTGTAGAATTGGGCAGTTATAAAGGATATACAGAATTAGAAAAAAGATTATTGGAGATCGGCTTTAAAAATGATATTAATTCGAAAGTGATCTGCCGGTATAAAATTCAAGGAATTACAGTTGATGTAATGCCAACCGAACCTGAAGCTATCGGATTCAGTAACATCTGGTACCCGGAGGGATTTCAGACAGCTATAAATCACCCTTTAGATGAACAAACAGAAATCAAGATATTTTCACTGCCTTATTTTGTGGCCACTAAATGGGAAGCTTTTAAAGGCAGAGGAACAGACTTCAGAACAAGTACGGACTTTGAAGACCTGGTATACGTTTTTGAAAATGCAGATGATTTTGAGGGGCAAATGGAAACGGCTCCACAACATCTGAGAAGTTACCTGAGGGACGAATTTGAACCTATTCTTGACAGAGATGAGTTTGAAGAAGGCTTATACGCCCACCTGACTGGAGGTTACGGCGGTATTGATGCCAATTATATCAGGAATCGATTAATCGAGGGCTTCGACATTCACAGGAAAAGATTTCGAGGCCATTCTCGATAGTCAATTAATACCTGAATATTGAAGGATTCGTTGTTGCTGAACCAAATAAATATAAATTATACAACATTAATCACCGCAAAAATGCGGAGAATACGATAATTATTCTCCGCATTTTTGCGGTGATTGTACTTTTCTGCAGAGCTTGTGTGCATTTTTCTGACACAGCATTAAAATCCATTAAAATTTAGTTTTCAAATTGTTAATACAATCGTCGAGTTCTTCGGCATTATAATAACAAGTACCACCAAGTTTTCTGAAAGGAATCCACTTCCTATTTCGAAGATATTTCCTTTATGTCAGCTAATAATAGCTGGCGGAATTTTTCCAGGTCTTCTGACCCCACTATTTCTACCTTCATAACATTTTAGATTAATAATATGGGTGGAACAAAAATGATAGTCAATATGCTTTTTGACACACTTATAGGCGGTCAGGTTACATATCTGGTTTATAGAGTAACTATGCCTGCGCCTTTGATTATTAACAAAACATCAGTCAATTAATCTATTTTTCTTTTTTGACAGCTATGAACAATGCCGCCTTAATCACCATGTAAGCAACTAAAAGCTAAGCCGGATAAAATGTCAAGGGCGAGCCTGCTGCTGAAAGCGAACAATACGGCTCGCTTGTATACCCTTGATGTTTTATTCCGGCTTGGACTACCTTCGCGGCAATGGTGAGTAAGGTAATCCGATGAGAGTAATTTATTTGTTGTTGCCCATCTGACCTATTAAGAACAACGGTTTTATGCAACGTTTTAAAGACTTCCATTAAAAATGAGTTGCGAATTTTTTTAAGTCCTCCCGGGAGGGCAAGAGACTTTTTGTGTAACAAAAAGACATCTTGCAGTAACAAAAGCAAAGTGTTTTTTGATAATGATTTTAAGTTATTTGATATCTGAAAAAGTGAGGGAGTGATTTTCTGAAGCATTTTAAAAGCCGTTTTCGAGAATCCGAAAACGGCTTGTAAAGTTTGGGCTTAGATAGACAGATAACGTGATCGCAAGATTTGCAGATCGCAAGATTTAGCGATAATGTGATCGTGAGATTTACGGATTACAAGATCTATCGATTTCGTGATCGTAAGATCGATAGATTTTATGCGATCTCCTCCTGCCAGGAAATCAGGCTGCCTTTTATAGGATGGTAAGATGGGCTATAACTAATATAACCTAACTCAACCAACTTCTTAATACATTTATGATAGGTATCGGTAGACCTAATATTGCTATAGGACATCAGTATCCTACGACTTACTGAAAAAGGAGTAACTCCATCATTCTGCTGTAAACAGATAAATAAAGCATTATAGAGGCTTGAATGACTTATAAATAACCGCGGGTCTTTCTTCATTTTCATTGCCCGCTCATTGTATACCTTGAATTTGTTGACTTTTACAGATGATGTCATTGTTTACCTCCTTCCAGGACTCTTTGGATATCCTCCAGCTTGTAATACATCATGCCGCCAATTTTAGTGAAGCTAAGGGTGCCATTGATACGCAAATTTTGCAAAGTGCCTGGTGAGATGTCCAATAATTTTCGCACGTCTTTGCTCTTTACCCATTGCTTACTTTGTTTTTTTTCAGACTGAAGAAGAGCTTCAATTTTTTCCAGGATTCTTTTTTCGAAGGCATCCAGGGCCTCTGTTGTTACTAACTCATTTGGTCGCATTTGATTTAGTTAATAAAATAGTTCGTCGCGCCATTCGCTGACCTATGGGAATGACGGGTTTAATCTGCAATTGTTTAATCGCAGTAGTTTTTAATTAAAACAAATATAAAATATTGTTTTGATAAATTAAAATACATCAAAACCAATGATTAACTTTGAATCATAAATTCAGCAATTAACATAATTAGATTTAGCGGCTTTTAATGAGATTTGATTTATTGTAGTGCTATTATTAACATTGACCTGTTCAAAAACAGCAGAATCCTATTAAAAAATATTTTTTAAATAAAATGAAAATAAGTTTTAAGACCTACCTAAATGACCGGCTAAAGCAGGTGGATTTTCATGGGCAACTTACCCATCCACTGTATGTACAGGTAACTTATGAGCGAAAGACCATTTTTTTTAAAAGCTATTATTTTGAATTATTCTCTAAGCAGAGGTATGCTATGCAACTACCGGATGGCAGCATCAAAGGGCCTGACCTGGAGCAAATAATTGAAAAAGAAAACGAGGTTATCCGTTTTGTAATAGACAAGCTTAAGGATGGATTTTCATTAGAGGCGTTTAAAAAACTTTACGCCCATTTCAGTACAGACCTTTGCGATGCTATGGAGTTCGACTTTATTACTTACTTGTATTTGTTCTTCGATGACAAGAAATTGCCGCATATGGCGGAATTGATAAAGTGGGGTACATTGCATCTCGTTACTTATGATCTCTTGATGGAATTCAAAAAAACGCTAAAGAAGTCTTTATATTCTGAACTCATTAAGCAAGCGTTTGAAAAGGCACCTCCATATTTACAATTATATAGTTTTATGATACGTACTAAAGAATGGCCAATGCTTTCTCTTACAGCGATGGAATGGGATAATATTGAAACAGTTAGATCTTTTAAAGACTCTGTAGAATTACATTATCCAAATATGAAGTCCACGCAATTGATTGGACAGGTAAATGCTTGGCCAAATTATCGCCGAAAAGTTTTTTAGATCAATTAAAAATTTCAGCAGTGAAAACCCATGGTAAAATTTACATAATTTGTTGAATATATAAACAATGCAATTTCGATGTCTAAATTTGAAGTGAGTAGGTAAGACTTCAATTATTTATTTTCTAACTTAGGTAAATTATGTACCGAAATAATTATTAAGTTGACTATTGAAACTATAAATCTACAACGTCCAAAACAAGAAAGCTGCCGTGTGATGATTTGCCAGTTTAGTGCTGGAAACTTTGCTTGGGAAGAAGAATGCGAACTTCATTTTTTGCCGGGCAATGATAATATATGGAGCTTGCTCCGTACCGCTCGTGATCATTCTGTTGAAATGGTTATATTTCCCGAACTCTCCGTTGCAGGTACCGCTTACAAAGGATCGCTGATGCAATGGAAAACCCTTACGACGGACCGGAAATACCTCGTTTTTAATTTGATTGATTTCTTTCGAGATTGGCACTTCCCGGTAACAGCACTTGATGTCAATAGTAGATGTTATGATAGGGAAAAAGAATGCTAAAGTATGGCATAATATGCTCAGTTATTCCATGTAAAATTAACCAAACATATATGCGATTTAAATGAAAGAAGCCTTAATACCTCTCGTATCAACACTTTAGAGATTACTTAACGTTGGATTTTAACACGCTTTTTTCTATCTCTTTGCTTATTTCAGAAGGATTTCCAGTTAAATAAACTCTTGCGTCATTTTTGGCGATAATATCTAATTTCTTTGTGACAAATAGGTTAGACTCACTGCCGCTATAAACTTTTGCGTTGCAAGATTCAACAATTAAATTTTTCCCGTTAAAAAAGCTCCCCCCTTTTAAATAAAAATTGGCATTAACTGCTGCCCCTTTTAATACAAGGTTACTTCCGTCCTGGATTTCTACCGTAAGCTTTTTACAGTTGATGTTCCCATTTAATTGTGCGCCTGTGATAAGCTTCAGAGATAACTCATCTACGGATAACCGATCTTTAATAACTACTGAAGATGCTTCCGACGCACCAATAGCGCGAAGAGTACCTGCAGAGATTTGCACATTAAAGGTCTCCTTCGAATTAACCAAACCCTTCCATTTAGGATCGTCCTTGTAGGACAAAAAAATTTTTAAAGTGTCATTAATTACGATTGTCTTTATTTTATTTCGATAGTCTTGGGTAGAAGATTTAACCTCAATTTTATCATCATTACCGCCTGTGATAGACAAACGTATCCCAGTTGCCACGCAGACAGTTTTATATGGTTTATTAATGATTCTTATTTCGGTGTCCTTTTTGAGTTGACAATTAGCCTTCAACGCCGAGCCTGTTAATAGCAGGAATGTCAACGATAAATACATACTTATTCTTGAATTTTTCATTTTTAGGTATTTGAGTTTTTAATTAGATGCAGTATATCGGGAAAAGGCTGCAATATAAAGAATGATTTTTATTGTGATTCTCGGGTCAGGTTTGATGATATATTATTAACTCCCTAATTCTAGCTGATTTTTGACCAACTTAAAATACTTCCCTTTTTTCACAGTCAGGTCTTCGTGTTTTCCAACCTCCGTTATCCGACCATTTTCAAGCACTATAATCTGATCTGCATTTTTTACCGTACTGAGTCGGTGAGCTATAATCACAACAGTTTTATTTGTAAAAAAGAGTTTTAAATTATCCATTATTTCTTTTTCATTATTGGCGTCCAGTGAACTTGTTGCTTCATCCAGAAAAATAAATTGCGGGTCCTTGTATACAGCTCTCGCTATTAGTAATCTTTGCTTTTGGCCTCCACTTAATTCTATGCCAACATTTCCTACTTTGGTATTATAACCCATTGGAAGCATGGTAATAAATTCATGCAGGCAAGCTACTCTCGCCGCATGAAACAATCTCTCATTGTCAATAACATCTTCAGCAATAGCGATGTTCTGAGCAATTGTGGACGCAAAGATGTGTCCGTCCTGCAACACTGTCCCGCAAAGCTTCCTCCATTCATCACTGTTCATATTATTCAAATTGCGCTCGTTTAATTTAATTTCACCGTCCGTTACTTTATAATAGGATAGCAACAGTTTTAACAATGTTGTTTTACCACTCCCACTGGGGCCAACAATAGCAGTAATAGTATTTTTTTTTATTTCAATGGAAATATCATTAAGAACAAAGGAATTAAAGCTGCCTGGATATTTGAAGGAAACATTGTGAAGATTTAACTGACTAATATTGTCGGGTAGCGGTTCATTCGATGAATTATTTTCGTCAGGCTCAGAATACACGTCATTAATTCTTTTCTGGGAGATGTCAGCATCCTGTGCATTTCTGATATTATTCACAAAATTTAAAATAGGCCCATTTAGCTGACCCAAAATATAGGAAACACTCAAAAGTGTACCTATGGTCATTTGACCTTTAATAATCAGGTAGGCGCAAATAGCAATACAGAGCAGTTCTTTCAGTTTCGAAATAAAGTTTGCACCAATAATTTGGTACATATTGAGAAATAAAGATTTGAGCTCTAACGCGTTTAATTTTTCCTGAATTTTTATAAGTTTATTTATAGATGTATTTTGTGCACCGCTTACTTTGATTTCGGGCATGTTCATAATGAACTCATACAGGCTGTTATTATTCTCCGACTGTCTTAAAAACTTCGAATATTCTAAAATTGCCCTAATTTTTAAAAAGAATGCAACCCAAATAATGGAAAGCGCGCTTAATATCAAAAAAGTGAAAAGTATATATTTATTCAAATAGGCAAGAATTGCACTAAAAACGACGAGGTTGAGAATATTTAACACAAACTCCAACCCCTGCCAGGTTAAAAATGATTGTATTTTGCTTTGATCATTCAATCGCTGTAGCGTATCAGAGTTAAGCCGTGTGTCAAAATAACTAATCGGCAACTTCATCAATTTAAAAAGAAAACTTTCCTTTAATGTAATGGAAAGATTAAAATTTAACCGGGTCAGAACAAGGTCACTGAATAAATGAGATAAAAAGTTGCCCAAAAACAAGGCAAACTGAGCAAATAACAGCAGCCATACCATATTGAGCGACCGGCCAATGATTCCCTGATCAATCGTTTTTTGAAAAACTATCGGCAATAGCCAGTTAAATACCAAAGCTATTAGCAACAGAGCGATCGAGGTAAGATATTTTAACTTTTGCTTTTTAACAAAAGAGAATATCGTCTTTATATACTCAGACTGGAATAAATTTAATTTCGGCTGTTCAATAATTGGTGAAGGACTATCTGTAGGTTGAATGAGGATAGCGATACCCTTTGGATTGGTTCCCATCCACTCCTGAATAATGGTATCGGCGTCAATTTTTATTTTGCCATAACCAGGATCGGCTAAATAATACTTTAATGTTCCGTTTTGTTGTTTGGCTATTTTATATAAAACTACAAAGTGATCCTGTTTCCAAAAAAGAATAATAGGTAAATCCACTTCTTCCAGGTTCTCTAAGGTAAGTTTGACGCCGGAAGGATCAAATCCGATTTTCTTTGCTCCATTAATAATATCCTGAACAGACACACCCATCCTGGTTATAGAACAAACCGTTTTTATTTGTTTAACCGAAAGTCTTTTTTGGTAATGCCAGGCGATCATTGCCAGACAGGCCGGGCCACAATCTGTGCTTTCTAACTGATAGAAAAACTTAAATGTTCCATTTTTAGTTGGCATTGATTAATTCCTCAACTTTAGACTTTACGATACGCATCTTTTCATTAAAATCACCTGAATGTACACAATATTCATCTCCCCCCAGATGTTCAAATGCATGTTGCGAACACCCACCGTTGCAAATGGGTAAAATAGGACAGGTTAAACATGGTTTATTTTTAAATTTGGATTCCATGCGTTTTTCGAGGTAGCCATTTTCCCATATCAATTCCCCATCCTCACTTAAGTAACCCGCTCGCTTAACTGTTGTAAAGTCCCTGGCCGTGCACTTGAACAGATCACCATTGTAATTGATTACCGCACTGTTTCTTTTGTCCGCATAACATGATTCAATTACGTTATTCGGTACGTACGTACTCGAAACGTTTAGTCCGTCAGCTCTCATTTGATCGATATTATCACCAACTACAAAGTATGTATTATCAATTTTATCATCCTGCCAAACCCGATGAAAATCAATTAGTAGCAGGTTATCTTTTATTTCGGCGGGAATATCACTGAATTCGGCACCAATTTTATGGGTGTCTTCTATGTTCTTTTCGGTGTAATTGATTCGCAAACGAACATAAAATCCATTCATTAATAAGGACTTGATATTGGTTATTATAGTTTCATAAGAGCCTTTGGATGCGCTTACATACCTAACCAAATCGTGTTTTTCCTTGTAACCGTCCAATGTTATCTGTAAGCTACAGGTCAGGTTTCTTTCTTTAAAAAACAAGATGAATTCGTCGTTAATCAGGTAACCATTTGTCGTGAAGGATATTGACGTAGCTACGCTGTTGTCTTTACATTCCTTTGCATAGTTCTCTATGATCGGAACTACATCCTTCTTAAAGTATAAAAGCGGTTCTCCACCGAAAAAAGATAATGCAAAAAACTGCATTTCTTGTTTTGAAGCTGTAGTGCTTACAAATTTATTGATTTTGGATACCATATGTTCGTCTAACATTGAACCCTTGACATGTGTTTCATAACAATACCAGCATTTGAAATTGCAATTCATGCTTGGATTTATCGTCAAAAGATATTGATTGGTGTTATTGTCAATTTTGGCGACCAACTGTTTTACCAGATCAATCTCGTCCGTATCATCGGCAGTTAAGAATTTTTCTGCACTTAAATAGTCGTAAAAAGTTGGATGAATGTTCTGTAAATTATCAATTCCTTCATTAACGGCTGCTTTTAGTAGGTCTTTTAGCGTTTCTTCAAGGAAAATAACTTTTTGAGAAAATGCATTATATAATGCAAACTTGTCATCATAAGGAACAATAGAATTAAACTGGCTGTATTTCATGTTGTTTTATTTTATAATTAATAACCGGAATATGAGCCGGACAATATTAACCTATGTGGATAGAGTTCGATTAATAGCCGGAGGCTTTTTTAAATAAGCATTCTAATCAATTGAAATATTTTGGTCATCAGAGGTGCTCCCTGATAACACTTCGTGGCTAACAATTATTGTCTGGAGACCTTGATAGCGGATATTTTGACACCAAACATATTTGCATGGTGGTTGACAGTGCCCCTACTGAAAATTCACGTGCAAGTACTCCTTTAGAATCTTCCCGCTTTTACTCAATCTTAATGATCGGTTTGGTTCTGTTTAAAGTCATGATTTGAATAAATAAAATTGAAAATTACTAAAGCGTCCCTCTCAGACGCTTTAGTGAAATTTAGGCGGTTTTACCGCAACCTGTAACGCAGTTACCTCCCGCGCAATTAGTATTTGTAGGGCATGAAATGTTGGCCGTGATAGGAAGGCCGCCTATTGCGTTGTTTGATGACAAGGCGGGCGAAAATCCGCTTACAAGAAAACCATCTGTGTTTTCTGATAGTGCCTCAAACTGATGTAAGTTCTTCATTTCTTTTTTCATGATTGATTATTTAATTTTTAGTTGTTTAATCTTTTAGTTGTTCATTTAATTATAATCAGGTTTTGGTTAACCTACTTCAAGTCCACTTCCTTGAAATGCCTTGGTCTTGGTGCAGTTTTTGTTTTTTTCGTTTAATTTATTTTCCTACTCTGTTTATTATAGGCTTTTCGGTTTGGCCTCTTATTGGTAGTTATTGACCGGTCCTGCTTTTTAATTCATCGTTAGCTATACTATGATTTCTGTTTTGTTTCAAGTTGGGATTTCCAAATTTGAATCTTAACACCATGGCAAAACTCCTGGTATAGCTATTGGTTAATACATAATTATTCGACAATAAAGTGTTCGGAGTAAGTTGATTCTTACTAATTGAATTACCCTTGTATATATCGTTTGCAAAAAACAGCAGGGATATTTTTTTACTGATCACCTTTTTTATCCCAAGGTCGAGATGGGAATTTGGATTTATTTTCCGACCACTAATGTCAGCCAGATTGCTGTTGTAGAAAAATGTGACAAATCCAGTCCACTGTTTTGATTTGGAGATATAAATCGTATTATCGAAATAAAAATTATAGCTGAAATTATTTAAAGCAAAGGAAACCTCCGGTATTTTACTGTTGAATGATGAATAGTCAATTGATGAAGAGATCTGGCTGTCCCAGACATCTTTTACCAGCGGTAAAGTTGCATTAGCAGTAAAATCAAAACTTTTTGCAGTGCCATAATTTAATGTCGTACTCTTCAATATGGTACTGCCATTTAAATTTACCGGTATAGTGAAATTATTATAGGCATGATTAATTAACGTGTAGTCAAATATAAAATTGAACTTACTTTTGAAGGTGTAAGTAAGTTCTCCATTATAATATATCATGGGTTGTAAGAACGGATTGTTCTGTCTGTAATAATTTGGTGTGTAATAAGTAATACCAGGGAACAGGCTTTCAATTCCAGGCCTTGCGATCTTTTTTGAGAAGCTTAAGCCCAATTGGTTTTGCTGATCTTTCGCATAACTCAATGAAAAGCTGGGAAACAAATTAAGATAGCTAGTATCTAATGCCATGTTGTTAGCCAAAAAACGACCATTGCTTACTGAGGACTTATAATGAGTATTTTCAAGCCTCAGGCCTATTGAAGCGCTTACCTTTTTACTTAAATCTATATTCAGACTTAGAAATCCGGCAGCGTAAATTTCCTTATACAGATAGTCGTTGGTCAACAGGCTATCAGTAATTAATGTATTGCTGCTGTAATTAAAATTCTTGTAATCCAAATTATTGGTTACATGAGTATTGCTGTATTGTATTCCGGCACTGAACCTCGTAGAATGAGTAATAGGCTGACCATATTCTAATTTTTCCGACATATTGAAGAAACTCTGAGGCAGATAATTTTTATACCTTCCGGTTTCACTTAAAAACTCTTCATCCGGACCTAAATGGTTAAAGCTACCTTCATAGCTGTTTCTTTGGGTAAACTGGTTATAATCAATATTAGCATCCAAATATTTTTGTCCCCCCGAGCGATCAAAAATTTTGTGGTAATTAACATTACCAAAATTGTACAGGTAACGATCTTTACCCTTGTATGGAGCACCTAGTAACGAGTCCACATGATTTGTTCCGCTTTTGGAAAATGCGGTAGTGGTGGCCGTATTGGAATTGCCGTTAACATTTGAAATCCAACCTTTATAACTGATATTATTGGTACTATCAATGTCATAATCGAAATTCAATCCACCTCCGGCCACTACGTATCTGCGATAATTACTTGCGTCCAGTTTCTGATTTATTCCGTCCCTATAATCCAGTAAATTTTGACTTGTGGTATAGTTGTAACTATCATTTATAAAAGGGATAATTTGCAAAGCTATTTTATCTTTCCTGTAATTCAATCCGCCGTTAAGCACGGTCGTATTATAATTACTCTGTTGGCTTGTTAATGACATATTACCTAACCAGCCTTCATAAAGCTGACGCTTAATATTGATGTTGATAATTCCACCGACAACGCTTGCCTCGTATTCGCTTCCGGGGTTTGTAATTATTTCAACGCTTTTAATATTTTCAGCTGGTAATGCTTTAAGCATTTCCAAAATCATTTCTTTTGGCAATCGCGTCTTTTTATTATTAATGTAAATAATGGTGCTTTGCCTGTTAAGGATCGCCAGCGTCTCATTTTTGACATCATACTTAATCAGCGGTGTATGTTGTAGTATATCCAGGCCGCTGCTTCCTTGCGCAAACAAGCGCCCGGGCGTAAATACAAACCGATCTCCTTTATGTAAAAAGGAAGGTTCAGTTGAGGTTACAACAACCTCGTTCAGCATATTTATTTTCCCTTTAACCTGGACGTTTATCGTTGTATCAGCCTTGAGATACAAGGTTTGTGAATTTGATTCCGAATTTAAATAGGTCACCGACAGGTTATATTTCCCCGGCTTAAGGCCTAAAAAATTATATTGGCCTAAGGTGTCGGAACTTGTCGCATTTACTAAAGAAGTGTCCCTTTTTAGTTCAATGGTAGCATATTTTACTGGCCTGTTGCCTTCATCGCTGATTTTTCCTGCAATTGAGATTTGCGCATATGAATAACCTGAAAAAAAGACAAAAATGAATATGTAGAATAATCTCATAGGGGCGTATGTTTGAAGAAATAACACGTATTAAGTCGAAATACTAGTATGCTGGCAGATTTACTAAATCCGGCTTTGTGCCTTTTATTTCGAATTGACCTTGCTTTCTTCAGTCGGTGTTAACCTAAATTAGCATTCACTCGACAAAATTTATTTGCATTGTGTCCCGATTATTATCCGGTTTATCCCGAAAAGCGATAAATGCCTGAACTCCTGAGAGCAGATGAATTATTACGTTGTTATTTTTTCAGCATTATATGGGAATAGGATTCATAATGACACTAGTGATTTGGGTATGTGGCATGATGTTTTAAGCAGATATTGATGTGGGCTTGCGTTCATTAAAACAATTGCAAGCTTAAAGCGATTTCAAAACAGATTCCGTGATGCTTTCTATGGCGCTAAGCTTTAGCATTTAACTCGGAACTTCCTTCGATCTTTTGCTCGGATTTTTACCTGCAAAATATTATTTGTCATTTGGGTCACCGATATATTACTATGCCTTAGCGTTACCTATTAAGGTTGAAGCATTCCCGACATTAACATATGTCCTAAAGTCGCAGGGCAGAGAGTGCGCTCCGGGCATACGATCATCAGGAAAATACAATTATTGTTGCGAACAAAAATCAATTGCGCTTACGTTCCGAGCTCCAGTTGATTTTTTACCAGTTCAAAATACTTTCCGCGGTCTTTTGTTAACGTCAAATGTGACCCGGCCTCTACGATCTCACCCTTTTCCAATACGATAATCTGGTCAGCATTTCGAACTGTACTTAGCCGATGAGCGATCACCACGACGGTTTTACCAATAAAAAAATGCTCTAAATTCTCCATTATCGCCCGTTCGTTATTTGTGTCCAACGAATTTGTCGCCTCATCAAAAAAGATAATTTGAGGGTCTTTATAAACAGATCTGGCAATAAACAGACGCTGCCTTTGGCCTCCACTCAAATCAACTCCAACTGTTCCGAGTAAAGTATCATGTTTTTGAGGTAACAAATCGACAAACTCGAAAAGACAAGCAATTTTAAGCGCGTGTAAAACCTTATCAATGTCGATGTTGTTATCATCCATAGCAACGTTTTGTGCAATGGAAGAATTATAAATGTACCCATCTTGCATAACCACGCCGCATTGGCTTCTGAGTTGGTCTGTATTGATATTTTGAAGATTAATATTATCGATTGCTATGTTTCCTTCCTGGGGGCTGTAAAAGGAAAGTAAAAGTTTCATCAGCGTAGTTTTTCCGCTGCCGCTGGTTCCAACAATTGCCGTTATTTTCCCTTTAGGTATAATTGCATTAACGCCACGCAAAATGTAAGGACTTTGGAACCCCGCATATTTAAATGAAACGTTTGTAATCTTGAATCCGTTGCTGAACTTATCTGGAAAACCGATCTTACTTTCATCATTTTCGTCGGCCTTCAGTTGCACCTCATTTAGCCTTTCGAACGAAATTTTGGCATCCTGGTAATCATTAAAAAAGCTCATGATATCTCCGATAGGAACGGTTAGCTGCCCAACGATGTATCCAATACTCAGCATTACTCCAAACGTTATTGAACCGTTAATGACCCAATATGAGCATAAAAAGGTAATCGATATACTTTTAATTTGATTGACAGTGTTTATGCCATTTTGCTGAACATTAGTAAGTTTAAGACTCTTCAACTTGAAACTGTACAATTTATCCTGCAATATTTTCCACCTGTATACTTTTCCAAGCTGAGCATTGTTAAGTTTAATTTCCGTCATGCCTGAAATGAGGTCGTTCAGATAGTGTCTCTCTTCAATAGCCAGCCCGAATCTGCGATAGTCAAGGTTTTTCCGCTTTTCCATGAACAGAAAAAACCAAATGAATGATAACACTGTGAACGAGAGAAAGCATAAAACAATGTATTTGTCGAACCAAAAAAATTGAAACAGATAAGTTATCACAAGTACGCCGGAAAAGATAAATGAAACCAACCTGGTTGACAAAAAGGATTCTATCCTGGAATGGTCATTAATTCGCTGATAGATGTCCGCATGATTTTTAGTGTCGAAAAACGATATAGGAAGCCTAAGCAATTTGATCAGGAAATCTGAAATAATGGTTATACTTAACTTAGTACTTAGTTTGGTTTGAATAAAGCTACGTAAGTAATTGGAAAGCGTTAAACTTCCAAACAACACAAATTGAAATATAAGCGCTTTCCAGATGATACTAATATTTTTTTTACCTATGCCCTGATCCGTCATAAATTGAATCGTTTTTGGGATAAGTAATGAAATCGTGCTGGTAATAATTATAATGAGACATAGCAAAATTATTTGCTTTCTATGAGGTGTTAAAAAGCCAACAAATTGCTGAAAGATAGTCTTCTTTTGGATCCATTGCATAGTGGTTGTCCTGTTAGTTTCTACATCCGGTTCGATAAACAATGCAATTCCTTTCTCGTGCTTATCTAACCATCCCTCAATAAACTCATGTCTGCTAAGCGTAGTGATTCCATGCCCTGGATCCCCTATCGTAAACCTGTCATTTTTAATTTTGTAGAGAACGGCATAATGATTTTTACGCCAATGAAGTATACATGGGAACGGCTGCTTTTCAGAAAGATAATCAGTCGTAGTTTTGAAAACCAGAGATTTTAAACCAATTCGCTCAGCTGCATGTACAATGTCGCCAATATTTGTACCTAATCGCGAAGTGTTACATAATTCCCTTAAATTGGAAATTTCAGTGTGTATCCCATAAAATGCGGCGACCATCTTTAAACAGGCAGGACCACAGTCCATGGAATCAAGTTGTCTTTGGAAAGGATATTTTGAAATATTCAACATTTGAATGAGCCGAAATAAACCATGTTAATATCTAATGCGGCATTACCTAAAGTCGACCCATCATGAAAGCAATTATCTGTGGGAGCGATATAATATTGATAGGGTTTCTGAATTAGTTTTATGACCGGATAATCGGGGAAATATTTAAAAAAACAGGCCGCAATGTTGTGAACATTTACGTTATGCTCTTTAACATTAATCTGTTGCTTTAACATATTAATTACCTGTATTAAAGTTAAATTGATAAAATAAAAGATCCTCGATTGTTTACCCAAGTTAATAGTTATCCGGTTGCCATATTTATACGTGCTATGTATGGACATAAATTTTGTCCCATCATTGTGTAACCCGTTATATTTTTTTTGAGGTACCGTGAAGTTTGGAGGCAGTTTACTTACATCACAGGCAACCATTTCCAAATTTGGAAGATTAGCAGCAATGCAATGAAAGTGAAATGGTTTCCCATTTGCTATATGTAAAAGAAAGCGCTGCATTTCTCTACTTAATTCCTTTATTAACTCCGGTTTTTCCTTAATGCTGCTCATCACCTCCTGCCTACTCTTTAAATCTTCGATTTCGAGTCTTCGAAAAATACCTTTGAGATTGTCAGAAGTGTCGCCAATGTAAATGGTATTATAATCACGCCGTTCATCATTGGATTGAATTGCCTTAATTTCTATCCGATTTAAGCACTTCCAGTCCTTTTTCGGCACGTATGCATTATCCCGAAAAAGCGGGGTAAAATTAAAATCCCCAAAATCGACCTTTTCCAATGCCAGTTTATCAGCCGGTATTGTTCCGGAATTAATAAAAACGGAATCATAACCATCCGAAGCCAAACTATGCAGCTTTATTCCTTTTTTCAATTGCATTGACATTCTTTTTATGTTAATTGCTGAATCGACCCAGAAAAATCATTGTAATGTCCAAGTTGGTATTTCCAATAGTAGAACCGTCATGAAAGCAATTGTCGGTCGGGGCTATATAATACTGATAAGGCTTTTGTTGTATTCTTATTACAGGGTAATCAGGAAAATGTTCAAAAAAAATCCTTGATATATTTGTAATATTAACCCCCTGTTGATTCACATCAATCTTTCTTTTAAGCATATTTAAGGCTTGTTTCATGGACAGGTTCACAAACAGAAATGATCGGGATTCGGCTCCTAAATTTATAGCTATACGATTGCCAAACTTATGCGCTGTCTGGATAGACGTGTGAACAGAGCTGTCATTGTGCATTCCCATATATTTTATATCCTGAGGTTTGTAATTATGCGGCAACCCGTAAAGGTTACAGGCCACCGTTTCTAAGTTTGGAAAATTCGTGCCGATACAATGAAAATGAAATGGTTTATTGTCAGACAGTTGTGACAATAAAATATTTAAGTTTAAATTCAGCTCTTTTGTTTTTTTCACTTGCCTTGAGAGCTTTTCATAAACGTCATCCCTGTCTTTCGACCCGGTCAGTGCCAAGTCTTGGAAACTATCTTTAAGTTTTTGAGGTATTTCTCCCAAATAGACTGTGTTATGATCATTTAAATTCTCGTTTGATAGCAGGCAAGCCAATTCTTGAGGGGCTAAGCTTCTCCAATCCGGCCTGGGAACGTAAGCATCGTCTTCAAATTGGGGGATATATTTAAATTCTTCAAAATTCACTTTTTGAAGGGTACGATCTACATAACCTATTGTTCCCGAGTTAATTTGAACCTCCTCATAACCTCCGGGTAGCTGATTATCTATTACAATGCCTTTCTTTAATTTCATCCGATCTGAATATTATCTAATTAACTGTCGTCAACCTGTCAAAAACACCTGTATAAACAATTGTGATATCTATATTTTCATTTCCCAGGGTTGTTGCATCATGCAAAAAATTATCAGTTGGAGCGATGTAATACTGGTAGGGTTTCAAATCCATTTTTACGGCTGGATATTCAGGGTAATGCTTAAAAAACAAATGTCCGATATTATCGGGGACAACCATCACATTATTTAAATCCGCCTTCTTTTTAATCATATTGTATATCTGAATCACAGAAAGGTTAATAAAGGCTAATGACCTTGTTTCCCGACTTAAATTAATGGATATACGATTTCCCGATTTATAGGCGGTATGTATGGTAAAAACCTTACTTTGATCTATATGCAAGCCTATATATATAAACTTTTCATCGATATAGTGGCAGGTAATGGTTTCGCGGTTAGGCATAGCCCGGGTAATCCGGTGAAATTTAAAATATCTGGTAGAAGAAAAAAGATTAAAGAACATTTCAAGTTCTTTTGTAATTGATTTAACTAGTTCTTCCTGTTCCCTTACTTTCGGATACACATCATCGGGCATAACACACTCGTCTAAGCGCAAAGAAATTAAAGACTTTTTCAGATTTTCCGGGATTGTTCCAATACCTATACCTCTACTGAAATTTTGCTCAGACTTTTTCCTAAACAATAAATTAGTTTCCTCTTGTGTCAGCTTACGCCAATCGTTTATGGGGACATATGACCCCGGATTATAATATAAGCCGGTTTTTTCTGTAGCCGGAGTCGTTCCACTGTTAATAAAAAATTGTTCTGAGACGTTATCTATGTGGCTATATATACGAAGACCTTCCTTTAAGTTCATATTAAAACGGGCTGCTTAAAAGAAATGAGTTTTTGTTTTACATCATCATCGATTTTAACTAAAAACGGCTTGCTTATATCTTCTATCACATCAGCATACGATAGCTTCTGTACCCCCTTCAGGCTATTTATAGCATCTAAAGGAAGACTTTGCAGGAAGTCATTTTGTATAAAGCTTATCAGACGAATCATGTCCCTGCAATAGATGGTTGGATTGTTAAAACCATTATGGTTGGCAAATCGGTTCCCCAGGAAACCACCTCCGCAGAAATCATAAACCGGACAATTGAGACACTGCTCGCACACCATGTCATGGGCATGGTAGTAAACTTCAAAAATATCATCTTTAAAAAGGTCTTCTATATTACTGGTATGAACGTTGATACCATTTCTTGTGATTCCTTCATAACATGCCCTTAATGAATCTGTGACCTCGATACCTCCATCCGTTTCAATTACCACAACACCATTTTTAGTTCTTCCGAAGCCTTGATTTCCAATTCCGTCTATGCCTGCAACCATTTCAATTAAGGTTTCAAATAACCTTATGATTGGCCTGAGCCTATCACTTTTCCAGATTAAAAAAAGTTCAATCAGCCAGTCCGCATAAGGCGTATAATTATCATCTCCAAATTTCAGCCCGTCGAATCCGTTGGGAAGCCTATCATAATGCCCGTCCGGGAATAACAAATTTAATTTACCAACATTAAGTTCTTTAATCTCCTGATAAAATTCCCTGGTGGGGATATTGGTATTAATCACCATTAAAATTCCGGCCAGGCCATTGCCATTTCCGATTCTGATTGCCTGAGCGACTTCATCGTATGAACCCTTTCCATTATGAAATAACCGGAATTCGTCATGATGCTTTTTAGGGCCATCCAAGCTAATCCCAACTTTAACATTATTAGCCTTAAATAAGTCGTACCACTCCTTGTTTATAGTGACACCATTTGTTTGAACAGAAAAAGAGAATTTAATATCAGAAGAAGTACTTTTTAATATTTCAATACAGTCGATAAAATAATCCTGGCTAAGCAATAGCGGTTCCCCACCATGAAAGATAATATGAATATAGTCAACCCCTGTAGCATCACAGTAGGCTTTTAACCGAACTGACAAAGCAGTAATTGTATGAAGTGACATGAACTTAGGTTGCTTTAAATAGGTCGTGTCTCCTAAATTGTACATGTAACAATAAGAACAGTTAAGATTGCAGCGACTCGCCACCTTAAGCACATAAGAGTTTACTTCTTTCATTGTTGGGATAGGTTTCGAAATGAATCTTGCTGTGTACTCGATTAACCGGAATTTAAATTGAAAAGTGTTTATATCTCCGACTTTATGTTAAAATAAAGCCCATACGTGGATGATGGAAAAGATAGCCAATCTGCGAAGGTTTAGGTACCTGACTTAATCATACGAAATTGGCTATCTTTAAACGTCAAGCCGTTATATGCGTAAGAACTGCTGATCAGTCTTATCATAAGCTGATACTCTTGAGCTCAGCTGGCTAATGGCCACAACGGGACAATCACTACCTGTTCCGCCAAAAATGGCTTTGTAGAGGTCTAACTGTTCATTGTCTGAAGAATTAATGGCATCATTAAGGATGCCTTTTTCTACGGAATTCGATACTAGTTTTGCACTTTTCATAAAATAAAATTTAGAATTTAGTAATATGCCATCAGTAAGGACATGGCGACTGCCCATTGTTTTTTATAAGGTTTACAGAAGTTAGATGCCAACTCTGAAAGCACTGCACGAGCGACATTTAATCTGGTTACATTAATCTTCCTTTGACATCATCTGATCCGGTATCCCTATTTCTTTTGTCCTTCACCGTTTGCTTTCCAAAATTGTAGCTTAGTGCCAAGCCTATCCCGCGGGTATCATTGTAATAATTGTCCCTGATCCTTAAGTCGCCTAAGACTATATTATATCTGTCTTTATTACTCTTGAGCAGATCCTGAGCAGATAAGGTGAGGTTAAAAGCCCCAATTGATTTTCTTAATCTAATCTCTGTCTCGAGTCTGTTTCCGATACGGGTGTTGACGATAGTTGCGGGGAATGTGTTGTTGGCAATCAGGGAAGCATAAAACTTGCTTTTCTTCGAGATTATAAATGTTTGATTTGTCGACAGACTTAAGTAAATGGATTTATTATCAATGGATACATTATTTGCATAAGACCCTTTTGAGACCACGTATCCAGTTAATATTGCCGCCGAAATCCTCCACCATGGCAGGGGCTGGTTATAATAGTTTATGGCATTTGTGTAGCTATATTTATTGCCGTAATTGACCTTTTTATTGGCAATAGTGTCTCCTGAATCGAAGGGAAGGGCATAGATTTCACCAATTGTTTGACTGGATGAAAGCTGAATTGTAAATGATCCGGCTTTTCCATCTATGGTATGGCTAAGTTCCTCGCGATAATATTTTGTAGGTGACAGAAATGGGTTTCCTTCAAAATAAGTTTGGTCAGTGGTGTAGGTCCTGAATGGATTTACGTCTCCATAGCCCGGACGGGTAATCCTGCTCGAAACGGCCAGTACATAGGTTTTCTTCTTACTGTTCGTATATTTTAAGAAAGCCGTTGGAAACACGTTGGTATAATTTCTGTCAACTACTTTGGTGTTGTCAAGCCACCCTTTTGCATTGGTATTTTCCAGCCGGATCCCTAACAGGTAAGCCCAATGAACACCTCCTTTATAATTCCATGTTCCATATAATGAATTGATGTTTTCATCATACCTGAAGGCGTTACTTTTACTGTGATCTTCAAGCCAGATGTTTTCATCTACCCGGTTCTCGAAAAGGAAAGTATTATCAATCCCAGAAAAGGACATTTTGACTCCGAAATTCAAAGATGTACTCTTATTAACTGGCCACTCAAAATCAACTTTCAGGGAATGGTTACCAATTTGCTGGGGAGATGCCGTTCTAAACCGATCCTTGTTGAAAATAATGTCATTATTTGTCAAACTTAAAGCGTCGGTTTTACTTACTGAATTATTGGTTGAGCGGTATTCCACTACGTCAAAATCAATACTCAGTGTTTTACCTGAGGAATCCAATTTACCCTGATAATTTAAGTTCAGGGAATACGTTTGCGAACTTAATTTATCTCTATTATCGGTCGAGGTAAGCGAGTCCGCATTTTGATAAAAATCACGACTGTTCGCATTTCGGGTCTCTTTGTGCCAATTGCCAGAATAATCAAATAAAAGTCCGACCACATGGTTCGGATCAATTTGATGGTCGATTCCCAAACTCGTCCCCGGGTACAGAATCTGAAAATTATTTAATGAACTAACACTTCTGCGAATCAACCGGTCGCTGGCTACAGGAGGATAAAATATGTCTTTGGTAGATTCAGGCTTTCTACTTCTGTTGCCCATGTAAACACTGGAATAGATATTCCATTTACCCTCCCTTTCGTTGAGATATAGACTTCCTGCCTGTGAGTTGACAGCAGTTTGCCTCGTACTTAAAGAAGCATTTCCTATGAATCCTTCCTCCTTATTTTTTTTGGTAATAATATTAATGATTCCAGCCCCCCCCTCAGCATCATACTTACTCGATGGTGTAGTAATAACTTCGATAGCCTCTAAATTGTCGGAGGGAAGGCTGTTTAAGTAATCTCTGAGTGCAGTGCCTGTAAGTACCTTTTTTTTGTTGTTTATATAGACAACTGCTCCGGTCGTGCCGCTGATTTTAATTCCCCCGTCCGCTGATACTGTAACTAATGGTGTCTTTTCAATTACGTCCCAAATATTATTTCCAAAAACGAGGTCTGTCTGACCAACGTTGAACCGAAGCCTGTCGATTTCTCTTTCAAAAATTGGTTTCTTCGCGTGTATCACAACTTCAGAAAGCATTTGAATACCTTTAAATTGTACATTGATAACAGTGTCATTGGTTAGGATAGCTGATACTGCTGTATCCTGATAAGCAATATGCCTGAACAAAAATTTATATACTCCCTTTTTTATACTCTTAAACTGGTAATGACCGCTACTATCCGTAACAGTATTATCAAGTATAGTGGACCCTTGTTGAACACTTACCACTACCAATCCGATGGGTACTTTCTTTTCGGTTGCCACGCTACCTTTAACAAAAATCTGAGCAGATGCTACTTGAATAATGAAGAGAAAAAAAACAACAGGAACAATTTTTAACATATGATAAAACTTGGCCTCTCGAAACCAATACATTGAAATACGCATAAGATCAGATCCGTAATTATAAAATTGATCGTCAGTAATAATCTGTTTAGCCGGACCTTAAGAAATACTTATTCCGAATGCTTAAAGTTAATCAATGGTAAAAATTACGGGTACTGATCGGCAATGTTTTCATCAAGAAAAAAAGGCGTTCTATCCCGAAAACAGAAGCGCTTTAATTTTAGTAAAGCTCACAAGCAATCAAGGTTACAGAATCGTTGTGAAAGAAACCCAAAGTGCGGGGAAAACGCGGTTAAAAGAGTAGTTGACGATATGAATTTTCAGCGGTACAACGATTTCAACGTTTGCAAAATTTATCTAAAGTGCATTCAGCCTGGTCGGACATTGTTCTGAAAGAGTGTTGAATGAAACCCGTTCTTTCAATCCACCAATATTAAAGTTCTGTTAACGATCTCTTTGATTTCGACAATATTAACCGTATAGAAGGTTTATTAATCATTTACAATTAGCAAGAAGAATGCAGCATATTATGCCGGATCTTTAGCTGCGGGATCTTCTGAGCAATTTATTGGATATATAGTTTACAAAATCTGGGCGATAGCTTTCACCAACCGTAAACGTGAGGTTATTTTCCATTTTTATCAAGTTTCCTTGAATATATGCGATACAATCAGTAGAAATAACAAACGCGCGGTGAAACTGCTTAAATTCGGCATGATTGGAAACTAATTCCAAAACATCTTTAATAGTTAAATATGCGATAATGGTTTTGTTATTTGACAGATGAATTTTAACGTAATTATGCGAACTTTCAAAAGCGATAACGTCTTTAAAGCTAACCTTTATAATTCTAAGGTCCTCTTCCTTGTTTTTCACCAGAAAGTAATCATCATCTGAATGAGATCCTGATTTTGCCAAGGATTCATTTGGGAACAACCGGCTAACAGCCATAGAAAATTTCCCAAAAGTAAATGGCTTTAAAAGAAATGCGTCACCTTCGACTTCATAAGCGTCAAATGCATATTTGGAATGAGCTGTAGTGAAAATTAATTTCCGGGTCTTTGATCGTAATGCTTTTGCTAACTCTATGCCCGACATATTGGGCATATCAATGTCCATAAATAATAAATCAATATTATCCTCGACTTTCACTTCCTCCAAAGCCAGTTCAGGTTTGTTGTAAATACCGACAATATTGAGTTTCGGCAATAGATCAATGTATTTCCTTATCGCATTGATAGAAAATTGCTCGTCATCAATTATAACACAATTTAACATATAGGTATTGAATATCTATCAGGTCGAATATTTTATTTACAACGGAAACAAAGTAAGTAAAAAATCAAGGAACTAACGAGAATTCAATATTAGCTTAAGCCACTTACCTCTTTCATGAAAAACCTGGATTTAGCATGTCCTCATCCCGACGACTGTTGTATTATTACAATTCTTTCTGAACAATATCAAGCAATGTAATCGTAAAAAGTAATAACCTCCCCATTTTTATTCCGAGATGTGTGTTTTCTACATGGAAAGGTATGTTTTCTTTAAATGATAGACGGTAAAAAATCAAAACAGGTGCAACGTGTTGTTTATTCAAATGACTTAAAAATGTTGATTACAATAAAAATGTATAGTTCTCTGGGTAAATACTAACACATAATTGAATATGACCACTTATAAATGTATAATTATTGATGATGATCGCTTTGCGATCGAATGGCTGGAAAAATATATAAGCTTCGTGCCTAATTTAAGATTAGTTAAAAGTTATACCGACCCGATGGAAGCTTTGATTGATTTATCTAATGGAGAAATGATCGATTTAATTTTGCTAGATATTGAAATGCCTGTTGTTTCAGGAATTGAACTATCCAGAGAAATTAGGGGACGGACAAAAAAGCTGGTGTTTTCGACGGCATACAAAGAATATGGTTACCAGGCGTTTGAAGTCAATGCTGACGCCTATTTACTTAAACCCTATACATTGTCCAAGTTTGCGGGAACAATCGAGAAATTATTTTCAAAAGAAAATGAAAATAAGTCAACAATTAAAAATAGTGATGATTTCTTTTTTGTAAAGGACAAATATGAGGATCTGAGGCTGGTAAAAATAAAGTTTCAGGAAATTATCGCAGCTGAAAGCAAACAAAATTATGTTTTGATCCATACGCTTTCAAAAAAGGTATTAACCTATATGTCGTTAACCGAAATTTCTAAAATACTAAACGAAAAGAAAAACTTCGTTCAGTTTCAAAGAAGTTTCATAATCGGCAAAGATCATATTGAATCAATTGATGGTAACACAATAAAAATGGTGAACGAACTTAGGATTTCGGTTGGAGATTATTACAGGAAGGACTTTACAAGTTTTTTATCTGAAAAGCTCATTAAGGCAGGGCGTAAAAGCTAGACCCTGCCTTTAATTTCAATTACTCTCCGGAACTGAAGACAGAGGTCTTAATCGTCAGCGTCACCATACTGGTGGTTGGGTCAGTTGATTGGGTTTCCCTGGATGACCGGGCGGTTTTTTTTGACGGGTAAATGAAAAGGGTCGAACCGTTGATTTTAAAGTGCTTTTGTTTCATGGTTTTTTTATTAAACTTATCCTGAAATTCCACGCACTGGAAAAAGCTTATATAAAACCCTCTGTTTCCTATTCAGAAAGGACAGTTAACATGAAAAGAATAATCAGTAATCGAATTCAACAATACAAGCTTCACATTCTTTTGTGGACTTTGTTCATATTTTATGAAGCAGTGGTTATCGGCTTAATTACTGGCCGATTCGGGCATCCACTGGCTTATTTATTCCACTACCTGCTGGCCGTCTGTTTTTTTTATGTTCACGCAGAAGTCGGTTTAACCTGGGCCCTGAAAAGCAGGGTGAATTCATTTTGGAAACTACCACTATTCATAGCAATAGAGATTGTCGTGTATATTTTAGTTTGTTATTTTGTTGATGAGTTATTGATTAACACCTACATTTTCAAATCAGACACCCACCAATTGACGTTTCAAGACTCTCTCACTAATTTGTACCGTTGTATTTACTTTATGGGATTCTCCACGGGTTATTATTTTATTTTAAGATACAACAAGGAAAAGATGAGGACAAACGAGTTGGAAAAGCAACGACTCACGGATATTATAAATTTGCAGAAGTCAGAACAGGAATTGATCAAGTCGCAAAATGCTTTTCTCAAAGCGCAGATCAATCCACATTTCCTTTTTAACACATTGGATTTTATTTACCACAATATCGGGCCGTCATCCCAGGCGGCCGCAGATGCTGTAATAATTTTATCTGAAATCATGCGATATGCTATAGATTCAGATAAAATCGGAGATTTCATTGTTTTAGGGGATGAAATTGACCAGGTAGTAAACCTCCTTTACTTACGGCAGATGAGAACGAATTTCAACTTATGTTTTAAATTCATCTATGAAGACGAAGTACGAACGCTCAAATTTATACCGTTGGTTCTGCTGACTGTTGTTGAAAATATATTTAAACATGGACGCCTCAACGTAGTCGGCCAGGAAGCGACAGTCAGATTGCACATTGAAAACAATATTTTTTTCATTGAAACCGACAATTTAATTGATAAGGAGGGGCAAAGGCTGAAATCTCATATTGGACTTGTGAATATTGCAAAGAGACTTCGGTATACTTTTGATGACAAGGTAAATTTCACGTATTACACGTCCAAAGACAATCATTTTAAATTAAGCATTTCTTTGCCTGTTCATTACTTAAGATTGCCCGACGAGCCATTAATACCTTTAGAAGAAAATGATATAATATAGCTTCATGAAGTCTTTGTTTTGAATTGAAGAGCCTATTGATATGCATATGTAATAAATCGCCCAGCAGCTTATTTCTTTCCGGTTTGGAAACGCAAGTCTTAAAGATAATAGATAATGTTTTCTTCTGCCTTGGGGACAACACCGTTTTAGTATGAGTTTCATTTGAAAAGAGCCGTGGCTTTAAACTTTTAAATTCATCATTTATTTTTTTAAAATCTTCCTGGTTAAATTTAAATT
Source organism: Mucilaginibacter sp. (assembly GCA_028288285.1). Taxonomy (GTDB): domain Bacteria; phylum Bacteroidota; class Bacteroidia; order Sphingobacteriales; family Sphingobacteriaceae; genus Mucilaginibacter. The sequence continues at coordinate 9,442 of JAQBNZ010000036.1, read as the reverse complement.
CAGAGGTAAATTCTTCGGCTACACTTCTTACAAATAATATTCTTGATTCTATATCAGCTATGCCAAATGAAATGTAACTGTCCATAAGATGGATCGTTTCAAAGTAACGGTTGTTTAAAGATTTGGTTTTACCCAAAACACGCAGGACATATGTACTGTCAAAGAAAAAAAGTTTTTCAACGTTTTCAATTCGACTGGCCCCGTAACGATCAGTTTCTCTGAAATAAGTCTTTATTTGAATATCTGAAACCAGGCTATTTTCACATTCCGCCCTCAATAGTTCCTTGAGTCTTTTCATGTGCTCATATCCTTGACTTTGATCTTTTATTTGCAATCTTAGACGTATATGTGGTTTAGGATCCTCATATCTAATAAAAAACCATTTCATTAAATTGTATCTCACTTCACTTAAGAATAATGTGAGTTGATTTGTCAATATTAAGTCGGACCTTAAGGTATGGCAATAGATTTCAAAATAAAGCCATTCCCCCCCGGGGATAGAAACAGTTTGATGGTAAGAAGCAATTTTTTGATCTGGTACATCGTATGGCAGGTATATTCTATTTGAATGGTAATAGCTTAAAACGAATTGAGCACTAACAGGCTTACCCGATTTATGTTTTATGCCACTATTTTCTGAAGAAAGTAAAGCTTCTTCGATGTAGATATCAACACCGCTGTTTTGCCTGCAAAAGTAGAGAAAAGCATCTACATCTAAATTATCACAGGGATCGAAACATAAAGTTTGATCACTAAACCCCGCTTTAAACATAAAATTAATTTTTTTCTCTTCTAGCCACCCTATTAACCGTAATTTCCAATCTTTCCATACTTCGTTTTTAAGCGCGGAAGACAAGCTTGATGGAACAAGCCATTTAGCAGGTGAAATTATTATTGATTTATAAGTCACTCTCGGATAACAAGACAATCCGGGAAATGCTTCTTGCAATTTAAAGTTGAGGTCGGATTTGATTTGCTGGTGCTGTAAGTCACAAAGGAATCGATAAACAGCGAGGTCGGATCGATGATAATTATACGCGGATGAAAGCCGGGGGACCATTCTTTTACGGTATTTCTTAGATAGCAGTATTATCTCGGCGCCCCGGACCATTACCAATATGTCGTCAATAGTAATTGGAGAAGAACTCGTTGACCATGTTAATATAGGCACCTCTTGAGGGTAAAGATGCTTTCGGCGATTGATGTTGTCATATTGGGCTTCCCCTTGATAGGCTATATCAAAAAAAAGTATATCTGGATTCGACTTTATTTCGATATCTGCAATTTTAGCACCTAAAGCTTCCAGTTGAGTACTGGCAATAGTAAACCGGCCAAGCAGGGCGTTTGCAGTGCAGCCACCAGCACTTTCAATCACGGGCTGGCCCTCGTAAACACGCATTAGAACGCTTAATGTATTGGCTAGTTGCGATTCATTTAGCTTTTTTTCTGCAGTATATTCCTCTAATCGTATCGTTCCACTCTTCACTAAACTATTTAATAGGAAACGTTCAAAATCAGAATATGTAATTTTGATGTCTTGGCGGGTACTTCCGGTTGATAAATCAAGAAAATCTAACAACTCGCTATTTGATCTTTGATCGGCAAGGTTTCTGTAGCCAATGCCAATTTCAATATCCATCGCTACTGACAGGGAAACTGCCTGCATTTCAAATTTTTTTACAAAAGCTTTTCTGAAATCATTTAGATCATTATTTGAGATTGACGGCAAAACGTTCGACAGGAAATCTATCATTTCAGGGATTTCTTGTACGGTTTTAATGTCGAGGCCACCCGATAAAATTTTCCGCTCTGAAATGATATAAGGATTTTGTAATTGTGGCGGTACTGTTTTAATTCGCTCGAAATAGTCGTCTCCTGTTATATTGGGGTGACGTTCTGATAATATCAGTTGTTGAGATAACATCTGAGCGAGGAGGGATTCAACTTCTTTTATGTTAAAACCATGTTTGGAGTGCATGATTTGACAAATATCCTCTTTATTTTTTTTTTGGTCACAAAGAAGCAGGATTGTATCCAGCTCAGCAAAACGAGCTACAAATGCCACCTCAAATATGCCCTGATTTATACGGACATATCGGTATTCCTTGCCAACAAGATACATTGTAGAATTTGTAACGAAGCATGTCGATAGTGAAACTAGTGTTATCGGATCTTTAACATGTGCTTGTTTATGTGCCCAATTTGTAAACTGATGTTGAATGATCTTATCATCAACAATGATTGGCCCTTTAGCTTTGTCCATTATTCTGACAGTTGAAAAAGCAGCAAATGTCCCGTAAGGTGTTGCTCTGGATCTGGTCCGATTAAAATATTTCCAAATGGAAAAGTTTATTTTATTGTCAATACCATTTGAATTCGGTGCATCCAAATCTTTAATAATTTGATAGAAGGATGGAGAAGAGTCAGCGATAAGGACTTTTAGATCTGGCCATCTTTCTTCTAATTCGTCTTTTAAACTAAAGGCTGGTGTTCTTCCTACAACGATGGGTAATAATTGCATACGTTAAGATTCGATTTATTGAAGCTAAAAGACATCAACTATTTCTTTTTTCAAAAACCCTTATTTATAAACAGATATTTTCGGGTTAAAACAGACAAAACTTAGGATTTTAAAAAGCGATCGGAAAACCTTACCACGGACCGGAAATGCCACGTTTTAAATTGATAGATTTTCAAGATTGTCACTTACCGGTAACACCATCTTAACTTTGCTTTTTTATCTTTACACACATGAAGAAGTATTTTTCAATTGCTTTATTAGCTGTGGTAAGCATAGCCCTGATCTCCTGGGGTGTTGTTGGTCATAAAACCGTTGCCACCATAGCTGAGAACCACTTAACGCCTGGATCAAAAATATGGTAAAGGCATTGCTGGGCAATGAAAGCTTAGCGGATGTTGCCTCCTGGGCTGACCATGTACTGAAAGAACCGGAGTATAAAAATACAGCGTCTGAGCACTATGCGAATGTGCCTTTGGGGTTAAGCTATCAAGCATTTTCTGATAATATTAAGAATCAAAGCCAGGATAACGTTTATAAAGCACTTCTAAAAAACGAGGAAGTTTTAAAGGCTCAATCAAGTTCTAAAGAAAAAAAATCAGCTGCACTGAAATTCATCGTGCACTTTGGTCCAGGAAGGCCTTTGAGAATTCTGCCATGCCGGTTTTTACTACATTCATTCTGCCCACAAATCCCTGCATCAATTCTTCCATGATAGTTACTTTTTCGTCCAATTCGTCATTCTGCATAGTATCTGATTTTAAAGTTCATATAATAATTTAATAACCTTACCTGCTTATTCCCTGTGACTGCTCAGCTTGTCGTTTCTTCCGTTTCTTGCGGGCTTTATCTGCATCACCCATTGGATCAGGAACCGAAGAAAATTGCGGTTCCAGCAAGATTTCCAGTAAGCCTTTACCTCCATCGTGACTTTGCAGGTGTTCGGCATGGACGTTTTGCCGGATGACTTCGTGTAACTGGCTGGCGAGTGATGGCGGGCCAGTCTCCCTTGCTATATGGTACTGCTGTACTTTTTGGTTACGGTTCAAATTCGCATCTATTTTCGAAAAGCTCAAGCTGCGATCAATGGCGGAACCTTTCATTTTGACGTCGTCTTTTTCAAAAGAAACGCCCTGCACTTCGCCGGTGCCACAACGGAATTTATAGGCGATGGTAATACCCTGCCTGGCGAGTTGAGTTTCCATCTCTTTCCAATTCTTTGCTGTTTTCATCCCTGCCCTGATAGCATCATACAGTTCATCTGATCTTCTCCTTGCCTTTCAATGCCTGGCGGTTCACTAAATCTTTACCCTTGCCCAAATGGTAACCATATTTTAGGGTGATCTCCTTACAGGCTTTGATATTTTTGGCGAAGTTGTTTTTGTCGCTAATAGTCTTGCCACTATTAGCTACCCGGTTATAAATCAGGTGCAGGTGTGGATGTTCACGTCGCTGTGCCTTACCACTACATACTGAGTATTGTAAATACCAACCTTATCCATATACTCTTTCGCTCGCTCTACCATAATGTCATCGCTTAATTTGAGCAAATCTTCCTTGCTCCAGCTTAGTACCAAATGCCCAACTGCTTTGCCAAGATCCGGCCGCATCTGGCGTTGTAGGTTAAAGTCCTGAATGATTAATAATTTGGCTGGTAAAATTTTTGCTATTTTTTGAAAATAATTGATAAGTGCTGGTTTTAAAATTAGTTTTATCATAAATTATCACAAATTCAATTTCTAAATAATGAGGTTTTTTATTTTATTAATATTTCTGTTCGTTTTTATTCCAACCGGGCAAGCCCAGACAAAAGAAACTGATATTAAGAATGGACAAGTTGTCTTAAACTTCAGTAAAAAAGCAGCAGATAAAACTCCTAAAGGATCATATACTATCAAAAGGGCAAAAGGTCGTTTTGGGAAATATGAAACCATAGCTACCACATCCACAACTTCTTTTGTGGATAAAACGGCAAAAGGAAACTTGTTTGATTATTACTACAAGGTATTTGACAGCAGCCAACAAATTGCTCAATTAGGTTTAGAAATCGAATTATTTGGCGAAAATACCTATATATATAGCCCTTTTGATACTGTAGAGGCCATCGGTCGGGAGATCAATGGCATACACGAGCAAATGTTTGGTAAAGAGTTTAGTCCTAATCGTTGTGCCATGTTCTTTAAACCCGGTGACTATAAAGGTGCCGGCTTGCTTAAAATACCGTACTATGTACAGATTGCCGGCTTGGGAAGAACCCCTTATGAAGTAGAGGTATCCAACCTGCATACGCCACCGCGTGGCGCAAATGGAAATGGTACCGTTACTTTCTGGCGATCAGCAGAAAACCTTTCGGTTATCGGTCCTGAAACCTACAATGAAGAAGAAACCTTTAAATGGGCTGTTTCCCAGGCCGCTCCCATACGAAGAATTTACTCGACACGTGTGGTACGCTATCAATGGGGGAATGGATGGGTAAGTGGCGGTTATACCGCAGACTGCGATTTCCAAAGTGCTGCAGGTTCAGAACACCAGCAACAATGGTATACACGCAACTCTTTTTTAAACAAAGGGCGGGGTGAATTTAAAGAGATCAAATACAACTATTGTTTCCAGGGCGTTGATCTTGGGCCGAGCGTAGAAATGAGTACCTACCAAAACAATTGGGACAAGGGTGGTAATGTAACCGTTATACCGAACACTCCCGTTATCCGCGAAAAACCATTTTTGTTTATAGATAAAGATAATCGCTATAAAGTATTCCGCCCAGCCTTAAAACATGATCGGAAAGGCATTTCATATACCAGAACCAATATGGGCGACGGCGAGGCCATAGATGTTTTGAAGAGCTTCTTTGTTGTTAAACCGGGTACTACTGCCCAAGAGATGAACAAGCAGCTCAAAGCGGGTAAACACTTGTTGATCACTCCCGGCATGTATAAGCTGTCGGAACCACTTCATGTCACCAAACCTAATACTATTATTCTGGGACTTGGTTTCGCTACATTAATACCAGATGAGGGAAACTCCACTTCGGCCATTGTGGTTGATGATGTAGACGGAGTTTCTGTTGCGTCAATATTGTTCGATGCGCATTATAGTTCACATAGCCTGATTGAGATTGGACAGGAGAAAAACAAGACAAGACACGACAAGAATCCAACGGTATTAGCCGATTTGTTTTTCAGGATTGGCGGTTTCCGTCCCGCTAAAGTGCATGTAGACCAAACGGTTATTGTTAACAGCAATGACGTTGTCGGAGATCATTTTTGGATTTGGAGGGCAGATCATGGCGTACGGGGAAGTGTAGGATGGGATATAAATACTGTAAAGAACGGGTTGGTTGTCAATGGCGATTACGTAACGATGTATGGGATGTTTGTTGAGCATTTTCAGGAATACCAAGTCTATTGGACCGGCGAATACGGTAAAACCTATTTCTTCCAGTGCGAAAGTCCTTATGATGCCCCTGATCAGTCAGCTTACATGAGCGAAGGTGGTACCCGTGCGGGTTACGCGGCTTACAAAGTTGCAGATGCTGTTAACAACCACCAAGCTTCTGCATTTGGTATTTATGATGTATTGCATAATGAGATCAAGATAGAAAGTTCTGTTGAGGTGCCAGACAAACAAGGGATCAGACTTCAGAATATCTGTAACAACAGCTTGTCCAGCCCGCCAAACAGAGGTTACGGATTTGTAATAAACAATATTCAAAAAAGCACTTATAACACACACAGGGATAACCGAACCTACGTTGTTGAATTTGTAGGCAAAGAGGGTGCTTCCAATAAGTAATGGAAAGCTTTAAGGCCATCAAAAATCCCATTTTACCACTACAATTATTAAGTTGAGTTAATTAATAATGAGTTCGGTACGAAATTAGTTATGCAGATAATTATAAAGGCTTTAAATGATTGATGTAGTAGATAAATAAGGTCATAGGTTCGAGTCCTGCTCGATGTGGAACATTAGGCAAAAAAATCCGGGGCACATTTTAAAAATAATCCTTAAATTTGAAAATAACATTTACAGCCAGGGTTGATGAACATTGGTGAGTTTTTGAAGTAAAAACAGGCAAAATCAGCCTTTAAAGTGTATTAGACCGATGGAGTTCGATTCTCGTCGGGACCACTAACTTTCACCGAAATCCGCGAATTTTCCCATAAAATTTGCGGATTTTCTTTTTCACATACAAGATTTCATACAATTTTTTTATTATAGCTTTATTAAGCCTTATTTGCTAAAATGCAATTGGAAAAGCTAATTAGCCATCAAATTATTCACGGATTTTTTCTATCTCTTTATAATGCTACGTCTCTCATCGAAGAAAAGTCGCCTATCTAATCCTATTCATTTAAGTGAATACTATCATTTAACAGCCAGTAAATAAGAGTTTTGTAACTAATGGGAAAGTCAGGTGAGATTTAAAGAGAATAATTGTAACTAAATATTAATTACACCGTAAAACGATTAAATATTAATTAATTTATTATATAATGAGAAAGTTTACAATTTTATTTGCCGTGTCTCTTTTTATGATCGGTTTTGCTTCTACTTCTTACGCTCAAACTGACTTCAAAACAGCTACAGCAACAGCGAATGCAACAATTATTACCCCTATTGCTATTACTAAAGTGAATGACTTAAATTTTGGTAATATTGTGGCCACTACCACCGGTGGAACGGTTGTATTGAGTCCAGCAGGTGCAAGGACTGAAGCAGGAGTTCAATTACCAGCTGTTACTGGAACTGTTAGTGCTGCTTCTTTTACCGTTACAGGTCAGGATGGGTATGCTTATTCAGTTACATTGCCTGCTGATGGTTATGCTATTAAAACAGGTACTGGTACTGCTACTCAGACCATGACTCTTACTTCTTTTATTAGCAACACTACCGGCACTTTAACTGGTGGTACTGAAACATTGTCTGTTGGTGCTACACTTAATGTAGTTGCTAATCAGGCTGCTGGAATCTATATAGGAGCATCTCCTTTTGATGTTAAAGTTAATTATAACTAAAAACCTATTGCATAAAAAAGCGTTGCTATTAGCAGCGCTTTTTTATATTTATTGTTTTTCACCGAGCCTTATATTTTCCGATACTATTGAAATCTAATATGTTGCCGATGTTATTAAAAAATTATTCCGAAAAAAAGGTCATTTCACTATATACTAAAATTATTTTTGCAGGAATTGCATTAATTTGCTTGTTTTCTTTTACATCCCTTCATGCTCAGGGTGATTTGTTCATAAATCCCAAGCGTATCGTATTTGAAGGGCAAAGACATTTTCAGGATATCTACCTGGCAAATACGGGCCAAGATACCGCGCGTTATATTGTGTCGTTCATTCAAATCAGGATGAAAGATGATGGCAGCTTTGAACAAATTGAAAAGCCTGATTCCGGGCAAAATTTTGCAGACAATTTTCTGCGGATTTTTCCCCGTAGGGTTGTGCTTGCTCCAAAAGAAACACAGGTTATTAAAATACAGGTGAGTCAAACTAATAAATTAATTCCGGGTGAATACAGGTCACATTTATATTTCAGAGCTGTACCAAAGCAAAATCCACTGGGTGAAAGCACAAAGGAAATTGATACCAAAAGTTTATCTATAAAATTAACACCGGTTTATGGAATTAGTATACCCGTTATCATTCGGATAGGAGAAAATAATACAAAGGTTTCCATGTCAAATTTAAAGCTTGAAAAAGGAAATAACGGTACTCCTGTACTTTCTTTACGTTTTAATCGTACGGGAAACATGTCAGTGTATGGAGATATTTCTATAGAACAAGTTTTAGAATCTGGCAAAACAACCCCTGCAGGCTTCATTAAAGGTATATCGGTTTATACACCTAATAAACTAAGGGATATAAAAATAAATCTCAATGATAAAAGTGGAATAAACTACAAATCCGGAAAATTACGGGTAGTATATTCAAATTCCACAGACGGAAAAGCAGAAAGACTTGCTTCGGCAGAACTGTTGTTAAACTAGCCGGAATTTTGCCAAAGGCTAATAAATGAAGTAATCTTAAAAGAGAAATTTAAGATTAGGGGATGCTATGAGATACGGTCATTTAAAAATGTTAGATTTTAAATATAAGAAACACATCATTCTTTTATGGTTATTGCTGGCATTCGTTTCTTTTCCGGCGATTTCCCAAATAACTGTATATCCTATTCAGAACTTCAATTTCGGGACATTTTATCCGGGGAATTCTGGGGGGACAATTAACATACTACCTGATGGATCGAGGTCTGCAACAGGTGATATTATTCTCATAAATACTTTTTTTACTAGTTCACAAGCTACTTTTGACATTGAAGCACCGGCTGGATCTGTTATTTCTTTAAGCAGCCCCGATACTATTTTAACCGGAAGCAACGGAGGAACCTTGACCTTGAAAATGGGTAATACAGACCTTGGATTAACCTTCAATACCACAGCCGTACCACCAAATCGCACAAGAATACAAATAGGGGGATCCCTAATTGTGGGCGATCATGTTAGTAGTCCGCCAGGAAACTACCAGGGAACTTTTTCATTAACTTTTAACCAGCAATAAGCGCAAGGTTCTCAATTTATTTAGTTAATGACAGACCATGTTCTTTTTAGTCTAAAACATCCGCTAAAGTGCTCTCGCTATTTTGTACTGGTTTGTTGTTTTTTTTGCTTTAATTTCTTTTCCATACCGGCAGCTTTTGCACAGTATGATCCTCCGTTTGAAGAAACCTCGGTTTTCTTAAATGTTCCGGGTTTAGGCGGAACGGAATTAGAAGCACTTATGAAAGGCGAGAAATTATACCTTTCGGTAACGGATTTGTTTAACTATTTAGAAATTAAAAATGACCATTCACCAGAATTTGATTCCGTTACAGGTTTCTTTCTGAATTCAAATAACAATTATTTAATTGACTACA
>JAQBNZ010000160.1 GCA_028288285.1 Mucilaginibacter sp. | reverse complement strand
GTCGCCTCTGTCAGTGTTAACCTTTTCCACAAAAATCACAGTTATTAACAAAGAAAAAGAAGCAAAAAGAAAGCTTCAACAATAAATAATAATATGTGAGTATTTGTCCTCACAAACCTAAAGGAGGAACGAAGCAATCTCTTTAGGATATTTTGACTATATTTAAGTCAAATACTGTATCTTGGAAGCATCAGAACAATACAACCTGGCAGATTTTTTAAACGGCAAAAGTGAACACACACTTATGTTGTTCAATCATTTTGTAAATCAGTTTAAAAAGGTAGGAGATGTAACATTACATCCCGCTAAAACTATGATAGGGATTGCTAACGAGTATAAACGTATTGCATGGATAACGCAGTTAGGGAAAAACTTTATACACATAGTATTTCCATTTAAGCAGGAATACGCAGAGAACCTTTGCTTTCAAAAGATAGCACAGGTGCCGGGTAATGCACACCAATTTAATCATCACTTCAGGATGCGCGGGCCGGATGACGTAAATGACGAAGTACTTTACTTTATACGAATGGCTTACATAGGGGAAGAATAGCAGCTGTTAAAAATCTATTTTGGCAAGACCATTACCCGCTATGTACAAGGTTTTGCCGTCGTTTGAGATTGCCAGTCTTTTATTTTCAACATTACGGGCAATAATTTTTACCTGGTTATCAAGTATCCTTAAAATATCTCCGGTATTGGATATGCCAACAACGTTCGGATCATGAGTCGCGCCTGTTTTAAAGTATACAGTTTTGCCATCTTTACTTACCTCAATGTCGCTTAACACATCAAATCTCACTGAATCAATAGCGCCTTCTGAACCCTTTGGAAAGAGGCTGAAGCTATTATAATCTTCTCTTTGCGGGTAATCTAAAGAATTCGGGTAGTGAAAAACTGAGGCATTTAAGGGGAATTTAAAAAGAGAGCTGCTCTCCTGGGTAGTACTACCAGTACCCACACCGCTAACCCATAATGCCCCTGGGGTACCACCAATGCCAAAGGCGGTAAGAAAATACAATGCTTCGTTATCGAGGAAACCACGAGCGAGGTTTATATATCTAAAATGGCCATCTTTAGTTATTTTCTCCAATCCAAACACATTTGGATCTGAATTGCCATGATATACTCCAAAGATTAAAGACTGGTCTGTTCCATCAATCTCAATTTCTATATTGCCGAAATCTTCTGGACTATTAACAAATGGTAAAGGATGGACACCAACTTTATAATGATGAATTAATTGTTTGTTTTTTATTACCTTAATGCCGTTGGCGGCTCGCAAGTAAAAGGTAGAATCTTTTGAAATGGCCAGGTACTGCGGATTAAAATCAATATAAATGGAAGCTGGTAATTGTACCTCTTCTAATTGTGAACCAATTAGACATTTTAGTCTTCCGCCTTCCAGTAAAAATATTTTATCATCATAGGATATCTGCACATCGGTAAACGTATGTTCACTGGCTGTAAAAATGATAGTAAGCGGGTAATTTGTACTGTCGTTAGCACTGGTTGGTGGCGATTGATCCAAAACGGAATTAGGTTTAAACTTTTGGCAGGAAAAGCAAAAGCCAGTTAAAATTAGCAGGATAATTTTGCAAACTTTTAGGTTTAAAGTTTTCATAACATAGGTTAGAATAATTGTAGTTAATGAAATTAACTACAAGTTAATCAAAGCTTTTGTAAGTAAAATAGGAGCTATTCAATTGTATACTAAGATGTGCCAGTTGGAAGGGATACGCGTACCTGGCAGTGTGTTGGCTCAGGAGCACAGGTGTTCGGAAGATTAAAAAGAAGCGGCGGGTTGTGCGATTCCCCTCTTGAGAGGGGTGTAGGGGGTGTGTCCTTTGTGCGTGAATAACACACCCCTGCAGCCGCACCACCGACGCGTCTCTCAAGAGGGGATTTTGTTAGCAATATCAATCTTCCGAACACCCGTGGGCTTAGGAGGATGAACAAAAAATAGCCCTGCGTTTTCATGCAGGGCTATTCATCAAACGGTTCTGTTTTTATATTTATATACTCAAAATTAGTAGGGTTTAAGCCTCCTCTTTAAAATAAACCTTGTAATAGTTCATTGATTTATCATCATCAAAACCTTTTTCAATTAGCTTATTATCGCCATGTATGTATATGTGAAAATTCTTATCCAGCTTTAAAACGCTTTTGTAAACACGGGCCTGCTTTTTAACGGCATTGCCTGATATTTCGAAATTATCAGCTATCGGACTATCAAATTCTTCTTCGTACTGGCTTTTAAATGTTTTAAATGATGCAATAGCCTCGGGGTTGCTAATCACTTCTTCACTAAATTCATCTAAATCAAAGGTTTCTTTTTCTTTAAAATACTTCATTGAGCGGTTCAGCAGGTCTATCTTATCTGCCTTGCTCATGTCAAATTCGTCGTCGAGTTTTTGGGTAACAAAGTTTTTGTAAATGCCCAGCGTATTACTGGTTTGATTAAAACTATCATTACGGATCTTTAACTGCAAAAATTCATCCTTCCAGTAAACAGCGGCATCTTGTCCGCCGGTAACCTTATCTATTACTACTACCTTATAACCATTCTCTTTTTCGATATTGAAGATCAAAACGCCTTTGTCCAGCTTGTTTATGTTAATGGCATCCTGCTCATAGTCTACAGCAAAACCACCCTGATCGGGATATACCTTAAGATAGGTTTCTTTATTTTCTGATTTAAAAATGCCAATAGCATCCAGCGGATTACCTTCTATCTGTACTTTGTTAAAGTAAACTACATATAATTCGCCGCCCTTAATGTTGGGGTGGGTGCTTACTTTAAAAAGATGTTTGGCAATCTGTTCTGATGCTTCATGAAACTTCTCTTTATCCTCAAACACCTTTGTGGCAAAGTGATGCAATTCGTTAAGGGCCAGGTCGCCGCTGCTATGGGTGAGGTGATAAACCTCGTTAGCTTTTTCAAATGGTTTTAAAAAGTACTGCATCAACAAGTTCGGGATAATATCATCTTTTAATTCAAGGGGGCTACCAGACAAAGAATACATTTCATCTTGTGATTGATTACCCACGTGGTGCACAGAGATAGTATTAAGCGAAGCTTCAAAAAAAGTTACCATAGTACTGCGAAGGTAAAAAAATGTCATTAGGTGATGGAATTCATTATGGCATTATTTTTCTGGATGGTTGACAAGAATATGACTTAGGAAGATTGCGCTTAAATAACGATTTTTGCATCTGTGGGTAATGCCTCAACAACTAAATGACAAACAAAGAAGAAACCATAGTAGCGCTTGCTACACCAAACGGTGCCGGGGCAATAGGAGTAATAAGGCTTTCAGGGCCGGATGCTATTACCATTGCCAATAAAGTTTTCATGGGTAAGGACCTATCTAAACAGGCATCGCACACCCTGCATTATGGCAGTATTGCAGATGATGGATTTGTATTGGATGAAGTTGTGGCATCGTTGTTTGTTGCCCCCAGGTCTTATACACGCGAAAACGTGGTAGAGATTTCCTGTCATGGATCCAATTATATTATAGAGTCCATCATTAAGTTATTCATAAAAAATGGCGCACGTGCCGCTAAACCGGGCGAGTTTACATTAAGGGCCTTTTTAAACGGCCAGCTTGATCTTTCACAAGCCGAGGCCGTGGCCGACCTGATAGCCTCCAATTCAAAGGCATCACAACAGGTTGCGCTACAACAGTTACGTGGAGGCTTTAGTAACCAGTTGCAACAATTACGCGATCAATTGGTGCAGTTTGCCTCATTGATAGAGCTGGAACTTGATTTTGCCGAAGAAGATGTGGAGTTTGCCAACCGCGATCAGTTGAAGAAGCTGATACATCAAATAACTAAAATAATAGGCAGCCTAATTCAATCATTTGAGTTAGGAAATGCGATAAAGAATGGTGTAAACACAGTTATTGCTGGTAGGCCTAATGCAGGAAAATCTACTTTGCTGAATGCTTTATTGAATGAGGAACGTGCCATTGTGAGCCATATTCCCGGTACAACTCGTGATACCATAGAGGAAGTACTTAACATAAAAGGTATTAATTTTAGGCTGATAGATACTGCCGGCATACGTGAGGCAACCGATGCAATTGAGCAGATAGGGGTGCAGCGTACTATGGAAAAGATAAGCCAGTCGGCCCTGTTGCTTTACGTTTTTGATGCCGAACAAATAACCATTGCTGAATTAAACAGCGACCTGGAAAGCTTGCAAAAACCAGGCGTAACAATGTTGGTGATAGCCAACAAAGCTGATCTTTTAAACGAAGAGCAATTATCTGCCTTGCCACATACCGAAAGTGCTGTTATAATTTCTGCTAAAGAAAAACAGCATATTGATGAGCTAAAGCATAAGATTTACAATGCTGCTGTAAAAGACCAATTAAGCGGCCACGAAACATTGGTAACCAATATTCGTCACCTGGAGGCGCTGCAAAAAACCGAAGAAGCGCTGGTAAGGGTGCTCAACGGCATAGACAGCGTGACTTCCGATTTCCTTTCAATGGACATTAAACAAGCCTTGCACTACCTGGGCGAGATAACCGGTGCCGTTACAACTGACGATTTACTGGAGAATATCTTTAGTAAATTCTGTATCGGCAAGTAGGCCTGCCAAACAACCCAAAATTACGACAGCTTATGGCAAGTAAATTGCTAATTGTTAATAAGTTATGTTAATTTCTTTTGTCCTAACTCTTGGATAATTAGCCCTGTTTTTACGACTTTTGTTACTCAGATGTTACTCAAAATCGAAACTGAGTAGTGTCCAAAATTTGACGTTGAAATAACGTCGTTTAGGGTGCTTATAACCGCTTGGTTATTTTTTTACAGGTAACGACAAATTCTGACAAATTACGAAAATAATATCTCCGGTAATCTCGCCAATTATTGATATTCAATAAGTTACAATGAGGCGAAATTACCGGTGATGTGATTAAACAACAAAGTAACTAAAAGGGTTAGTAGACGAAATTACCAATGCTATGAGTTCCAATTTTACCATAAAAAAGACCTGCGAACAGTGTGGAAAACTGTTCATCGCGAAGACCTCTGTAACCAGGTTTTGTAGCTTAAAATGCAACAATAAAAACATAAAGCTCAGGAAAAAAGCAAGTTACATTATCCCGGAACGGAAAGTAACCCAAAAAAGGGTCAGTCACACGCTGAAAGAATTGACCTCGTTAGAGTTTTTGGACGTAAAAGGCACCGCCAAATTGTTAGGCGCATCCGAAAAAATTGTGCGTGCAATGATCAATTCGGGACGTTTGAAAGCAACAAATCTATCGGTAAGGAAGACAGTGATCAGCCGGAAAGATATTGATGCACTTTTCGATCTCCCTGACGGAAGTTCGGGCAAATCCCTCAATCCGAATTATTGTAAGATGGCCGAAGCAGCGGTGATCTTCGGCATATCGGATAGTGCTCTATTTGAGGTGATCCGGCGCAACAACATTCCAAAATTTAAAGAGGGTAAATACACCTACGTAGCCAAGTCTGATTTGAAAAAAGTACTCACCTTAAATAAGTAACCATGCCAAGAGTACATTTAAGAAAGAAAGCGATCAGTAAAGACAGGCATTCCTGGTACCTGGATTTTTCACCACCGTTGAGAAATGCTAAAACCGGTAAGGCACAACGTTTCGAGTTCCTTGAATTGTTTACCTATGATAGACCCGCCAGCGCATTGCAAAGGCAGCATAATTCCGAAACAAGAGACTTGATTGAGAACATCCGTGCCAAGCGACAATTGGATATTCAAAACCGGAAGTTTGGCTTTATATCTGACCGTGACCGAAGTTCCAGTTTTATTGATTATTTCCGGGAATTTACAGAGGCTAAGCAAAAGACAGACAATGATAATTACGGAATGTCTTTTCGTTACTTCCTGGAGTTTGCCGGACACGACGTAATTTTTAATGACCTTGATGAGTTCTTCTGCGTAGACTACCGGAATTTCCTGTTGAGCGGGCCGGGCATCGGTCGGAGGGGAAAAGCTATTATAACCAATACTGCTGTAAGCTATTTTGCCAAATTCAGATCTTCTTTACAACAGGCTTATAAACAGGCACTGCTCACAGCAGACCTGTATGCACAGGTCGAACCGATCAGCCCGAAAGAAACGCACCGGGAACAACTGGAACTGGAAGAGTTCCAGCAACTGGTGGATGCACCGGCCAAATCTGATCTGATCAAACGTGCCGCAATTTTTTCAGGGCTGACCGGTTTGCGCTTCTCTGATGTAAAAACATTGATGTGGTCGGAGGTACGCGGCTCGACAGGCAAGTATCACTTACAATTTACCCAGGAGAAAACTGAAGGTGCCGAAATATTACCGATCTCAGACCAGGCAGTAGAAGTCATGGGCGAACGTGTTGAGCCGGAGGATTACGTATTTGCCGGACTTGCCTATTCCAGCCTGAAGCCTTGTTTTAAAGACTGGCTGAAAAAAGCAGGCATTTCAAAGAACATTACTTTCCACAGTTTCCGGCACACCTATGCCACACTGCAACTGGAATTAGGTACAGAGTTGTTGACGGTTTCTAAGTTATTAGGGCATCGCAGCATCAAAACAACGTTGGTCTATACAAAAGTGAAAGACAAAAAGAAGATTGAAGCTGCGGGACGGATAAAACTGAGACTTCAGTGATTAGTTCTCCTGATCGCAGGTCTGAGGCGCTGATGGCGCGATTGATCACGATCTGTCATTAATTCATTAAGGGTTTTGCGCTTTCCCTGCCTGATCCAATCTTTGAGTTCGGTCTTGTTGAAATAAAGCCGCCTGCCTGGTTTGCTGACCGGAATCTCTTTTCGACTGACTTTGGTATAGATGGCGGCAACAGATACTTTTAGGAAAGCCGCGGCTTCCTGAATATTTAACAGTTCGTTCTCGTCGTCCTCTTTCGGCTCAAATTGCTCCAGCATTATTTCTATCCGTTCAACCTTTTCAAAAAGCCGTCTGACCACCTCGGGAAGTTCATTGAAGTTAAATGGTTCCATTGTTTACAATGATCGCGCTTTCAATAATGCTGGAATCGCAAGGTTTACGGTAGTACCGATAGAAACTCCTTTTTATAAAGAAGCCCACTCAGAGCGGGAATCGAACCCGCACTCCTTTAACGGGAACAGGATTTTAAGTCCTGCGTGTCTACCAGTTCCACCATCTGAGCAGGTGATTAACCTTTTAAAAATAAAATCCTTCTTTTTGACAGGAAGGGCTTTGAGGGAAAGACGAGCTTTAGCCTATGGTCGGTGTTATCCCCACATCACAAATTAAAATCATAAGTGGTGCGGTGATAACACCTACCGCAGGCTGAATCAATTAAAATATATTATTGAACTTTAGTGTGCTGGACAATGGCACACCTGTATATTTCATTAGTAGGAACAAGGGTAATTTCAGGATTAGGCCCGGCAGCAGCAGGTAAAATGTCATTATCGGTCAAAAACTGGTGTGGCGTAAACCCTGTATTAAATACGATATCTACTTCCTGCCATAATGCATTATACCCAGGACCGCCACCCTGTATAGCATTGGTAACCGTAACAAATCCATTTGATTCGTAAAGAATATTTATCGATTTGTTGTGTGCAAGCAAGCTCGACGCTGGTTGGTCTGTAAATAGCTTAGAGTTCATTTGAAACTTGTTGCCATCGTAATATACAAGGATAATACCACCGCTCCCGTTCGGGTTTGAATTTAAGTTACTTGCTGTGTTTAAAGTCATATTGCCTTTTGTTGTTGTAACAGGGGCAATATCCTTCATTGCGGTTTTGTTGCAGCCAGCAAGCACAATCATGCCTGCCAGCGCCAGGTTAAATATAATTTTCATGTTTTAAAGATTTTCATAACTGATCACTTGTTAGTACCTATTATCGTGGTTTAAACGACTTAGTCAGAAAACATAAAAACAATAGGTCCATAAACCTATTCATAGAAAAAAACAGTAAGGATTAAAGGTAAATGACAGAAATATAACTTTATGTTATAAAGTTACGTGCATAAATAATATATGGTTGCCTGAAAGTAAAAAATAAATCTGACCGTCCGTAAGAGAACTGTTTGAAACTATCCATAAATAATTCTTAATCTATGGCAAAACCATTACTTACGGGCTGCTCTGGTAATGGCTCACCTGCCAGTTCAAGCAGCGTGGCTTCAATCATCAGGCACATGCTGTTTAAAGCGAGGTCATTGGGCTCAAGGCCAAAAGGCTCTTCTATTTCATCTGCTATAGCTTCCAGGCCTACAAAGGTGTAAGCGATAAAAACCACAATTATAGGTGTCATCCAACCCAGGCTATCCACAAAGCCGAACGGCAATAAAAAACAGTAAATATAAACCGTACGGTGTAGGATCACTTTGTAGGTATAAGGTATGGGAGTGGAAGCCAGCCTTTGACAGCCACCAATAATATCCGAAAGTTTACCCAGATTATTGTCCAAGGCTGTTTGGATGATCGGGTCGATGGCATTATTACTCCTTGCATTTTGTACCCAAATTGCCATTTCTTTCATCAACAAAACAGGTATATATTTGGCCTTCATTAACCTTTGTGCCAATTCTGCTGATAAATTCCTTTTAAGGTCGTCAGAAGCATCGGTGTGCCTGAGCTGGTGTTTTAAGGCATAGGTAAAAGCTACAAGGAAGCGAATAAAGATTTTTACTTCTTTACTTTCTTTATCATAGCCGGTTAATGTAATAGCCTGCCTTGCCAGTGATCTTGTATCGTTCAGCAAGGCTCCCCACAGTTTTCTCCCTTCCCAAAAGCGCTCATAGCTTGCATTATTTCTGAAACCAAGAAATAATGCAAGGGCAATCCCAAATAAGATGAACGGTGCAGGATTTAACGGAATTTTATATTTAAAAAGATCGCCATTGAAATATACCACGCCAACTGTTATGATAAAAAGCAAGATTAGCCTGGGAAGAATTTTGGGTAATATTGACCCTTGCCATATAAAAAGCATACTGAACCAATTTTCCTTTTTTCTAATAATCATGCGCTCAAAGTTCCAAATTTTTTAAAACAACAAAGCCCCGGTATCGGGGCTTTGTACAGAGAGCGTGAAATTAATTGAACACATTTATGGCTTCATGATGATTGTAGAGCGGATTTTAGCAAAATATGATCAGAAAAATTCGGAGGATAAAGGTGAATAATTGTTGTGATTTTTCTTTT